>CAIZEE010000530.1 GCA_903931835.1 uncultured Elstera sp. | reverse complement strand
TCAGACGCTGATCGAGCTTGGCGACCATGCCGCGGATCATCTTCTGCTGATCGTCGCCCGACATGTTGGCGGCGGCCGCCATATCGGCCTGGCTTGGCCCGGGTGCTGTGCGGGCAGGTGCTGCCGCCGGAACCGGCTGCCCCAATTGCCGGGAAAGATCCGCGATCGTTGCATTGACGACAGTCAGCCACGGTGCATCTGCGGGGGCGGTTTGCGCCAACGCCTTGAAATCTGCTAACGCTCCGGCGCGGTCGCCACCCTGTACCTTCGACAGCGCCCTAAAGAAAGCCGCACGCGGGTCGCCGGGATTGGCTGCTGCCGCTTGATCGAGCAAGGCCAGCGCGCGGGGTGTGACCGTTCCGTTCGCCTGACCGATCAGCGTTTCGCCGAGCTCGGCCGCGAGATCGGGTGCGCCGCCAGATGTTTTCAGCGCCTGCTCGTAGGCTACAACCGCATCGTCGATACGGTCCAACTGGCGCAGCGAGCGGGCATAAAGCGCCCAGCCGGCAGCGTCATCGGGCGTTGCCTGGAGATGCGCCTTCAATTTATCGAGCATCGACGCAATCTCATCCTGATCGCGCCGCTCCTCCTCGCGCGCGGCAAAGGGCTGGTCCGGCATGCCGGGCTTGCCCAGTTGCAGATAGAGCGCCGCCGATCCGGCCAGGACGACGAGCACCAGCGGGATGGCCAATTGCCAGCGTTTGCCCCCGCCGGGCGGAGCAGGGGGTGTGCCGATATCGAGCGTCAACATGCGGCGCTGGATTTCAATGCGCGCTTGATCGAGTTCGGCCGGCGCCATTAGGCCTTCGTCTGCCTCGCGATCGATCTCGGCCAGCTGGTCGCGATAGATTTGCAGCCGCGCCTCACCGGCATTCACCGTCCGGCGGCCAGCTTTGCGGTAAAGCGGCCACATCAACACCAGGATAAAGCCGATGCCGAGCAGGCCCAGTTCCGCCCAGATCATGCGCCGCCCTGCCGGTCGAGTAGCCGCGTCAGCTCCCGTTGCTCGCTCTCCGTCAGGGGCGCCGGTGGCGCGACGCTTCGCTGGCGGCGATGCAAGGCCCAGAAGCTTGCGCCGCCGGCACCGATCAGAAGCAGAGCGGGGCCGAACCAAAGAAGATAGGTCGTCGGCTTGACCGGTGGTTTCAGCAACACGTAATCGCCGTAGCGTTGGCGCACGAAGGTAACGACCGCCTCGTCGCTGTCGCCCGCCACCAGATGGCGCCGGACCAGAACGCGCAGATCATGGGCGAGGTCGGCATTGCTATCGTCGATCGACTCGTTCTGACAGACGAGGCAGCGCAATTGCGCGGTGATGCTGCGCGCCCGGGCCTCAAGGTTCGGGTCGCTCAGGACCTCGTCCGGATTGACCGCGAAGGCGGGCAGGGACAACGCAGCCAGAACACCCAACACCAGGAAAAGCCACCGGATCATTTATTGAGCTCGGCCAGCAGCGGCTTGATCACGGTGTCCAGATCGTTCGGCGTGATCGCCGCGACCTGACGGTAGCGGACGACGCCGTCGCGATCGATCACATAGGTTTCGGGCACGCCATAGACGCCCCAGTCGATGCCGGCCTGACCGTCCAGGTCAACGGCGACGATCTCGAACGGGTTGCCGTCGTCGTCCAGCAAGCGCTTGGCATTGTCGGGTTTGTCCTTATAGGCGACGCCGATGATGCGCACGCCGCTTTTCTTCAGCCCCATCAGGATCGGGTGTTCGCTGCGGCAGGGCAGACACCAGGAGGCGAAGAAATTCACCAGTGTGACTTGGCCTTTAAGCGCCGCCGGCGTGAACCGGCCGGAATCGCCGAGTTCCGGCAGGTCGAAATTGGGTGTCGCCTTGCCGATCAGCATCGATGGCAGCTTCGCCGGATCGCGCGACAAACCGACCGCGAAATAGCCGGCCAGCACCAAAAACAGCGCGAGCGGCACCAAGACGATCAGCCGAGACTTGCTCATTCCGCGGCTACGGTCCCTGCCGGCACTTGGCGTCGTGCGGCAACGCCAATGCGCAAGCGGCGGTCGGCCAGCGACAAGCCGCCGCCGATCATCATCGCGACCGCACCAAACCAGATGAAGGGCACCAGCGGGTTGTAATAGACCCGCAATCCCCAGGCGCCGGACTTATCCTCTTCGCCCAGCGCCAGATAGAGATCGGACAAGCCGGTCGTGTGAATGGAGGTCTCTGTAGTCGTCATCGGCGGCACGTTGAAATGCCGCTTCTGCGGCGTCATCACGGTTACCAGCGTATCGCCGCGCCGGATTTCAACCGTCGCGCGATCGGCGCTATAGTTCGGCCCCTGGACGGTATCGACCCCGGTGAAGGTCAGGCGG
>CAIZEE010000529.1 GCA_903931835.1 uncultured Elstera sp. | reverse complement strand
GGTCCAGGGGCGCGACCAGCGCGCCCAGGCAGCGTCGACGCGGCCCTCGAGCAGCGCCGCGATGGCGAAGGAGAACGTCACCGAGAAGCCGACATAACCCAGATAAAGCATCGGCGGATGGAAGGCGAGGCCGGGGTCCTGCAGGATCGGGTTCAGACCGCGCCCTTCGAGCGGGGCCGGGATCAGCCGCGTGAAGGGGTTGGAGGTGAACAGGATGAAGCTGTAGAAGCCGACGCCGATCAGCCCCTGTATGCCGAGGACGCGCGCTTTGAGACGCAGCGGCAGCCTGCCGCCGAACCAGGCGACCGAGCCGCCGAACAGCGCCATCACGGTAACCCAGAGCAGCATCGAGCCCTCATGATTGCCCCAGGTGCCGCTGATTTTATAGATCAGCGGCTTGGTCGCGTGGCTGTTCTCCGCGACATTGGCGACCGAGAAATCGGACACGACATAGGCGTGGATCAGCACGGCGAAGGACAAGGCGACGGTCAGGAATTGCGCGGTCGCAGCTGGGCTGGCGAATTCCATCCACAGGCGGTTGCCGCGCGCAGCCCCTGTCAGCGGCAAAACCGACTGCACCAGGCTGGCGAACAGCGCCAGGATCAGCGCGTAATGGCCAATCTCGATGCTCATTGAGTACCCGCCTGAGTGGTCGCACCCTCTTGCCAACGCCCCGATTTCTTTAATGCGGCGGCGACTTCGGGCGGCATATAGCGTTCATCGTGCCGCGCCAGAACCTCCGTCGCGGCGAACCCGCCGGTCCGGTCCAGATGGCCTTCTGCGACGACGCCCTGGCCTTCGCGGAACAGATCGGGCAGCACGCCGGTATAGGTCACGGTCATCTCGTGATTGAGGTCGGTCACGCGGAACCGTGTGGTCACGCCATCGGGCAGCTTCTCAACCGTGTGTTCCTCGACCAGCCCGCCTAGGCGAAACCGTCGCCCCTCGGGCACGTTCTTCGCCAGCGCCTCGCTCGGGCTGTAGAAGAACACGAGATTGTCCTGAAACGCGGTCAGGACCAGCGCCGTAGCGCCACCCAGGGCCACCATGCAGCAGACGACAATCATCAGCCGGCGGCGCTTGCGGGTCATCATGCGTCGACCTTGATCTGCGGGGCATTTCGCCGCCGCCGCGTGCCGCTCTGCCCCTCCAGGCTGCGTTCAGCCGCGCGCAGACGGGTAACCGACGTCACGACGATGCTGATCAGCGTGATGACGGCCAATCCGTAGGCCGGCCAGACATAGGCGGCATATCCGCCCATGGCGAGGAACTCTTGGATGCGGTCCATAAGATTGATCTAGTCCTTTTACTCTGGCACGGCAAACCGCATCAGCCGAATTTTCCGCTCGATGATCTCGGCGCGCAGCCGCACGATCAGCATGGTGATGAAAAAGCTGGTGAACCCGAGCGCCATCAGGACGAGCGGGATCAGCATCGAGGCGGCAATGGTCGGGCCGCCAAGACGCATCACGCTCGCCGGCTGATGCAGCGTGTTCCACCATTCGACCGAGAAGTGCACGATCGGCACGTTGACGGCACCGACCAGCGCCAGGATCGATCCAGCCTTGGCCCCCCTGGTCGGATCATCGAAGGCGTTGACCAGCGCGATATAGCCGAGATACAGGAAAAACAGGATCAGGACCGAGGTCAGCCGCGCGTCCCAGACCCACCACGTGCCCCACATCGGCTCGCCCCACAGCGATCCGGTGACGAGGCAGAGGAAGGTGAAGGCAGCGCCGACCGGCGCTGCGGCCTTGGTCGCCAATTCCGCCAGCGGGTGCTTCCAGATCAGCGCCACGGCACTCGAGACGGCCATGGTCGAATAGACGAACAGCGACATCCAGGCGGCCGGCACATGGATATACATGATCCGCACCGTCTCACCCT
>CAIZEE010000528.1 GCA_903931835.1 uncultured Elstera sp. | reverse complement strand
GGGTTGGTTGAGGAAGACGCTGATCATCGCCCTGTGATTCGCCTTGGCCGGCTGCGGCGGCGCCTATGACATCAAAAGCTTGCGCGAAATCGATACGCCCAGCGCGGGCACGCCGTTTACCCAGGCGCTGACGCGCGAGTACCGCTCCCTCACCCTCTACAAGGCCGATTACCGGAATGATTGGCCGAACGCCTATCTTTTTGCGGCGAAGGGAATGGCGGCGTCGCGTGGGGAGGACGTGCTGCCGGAAGACCCGGATGATTGGCGCTTGTCGCAATCGCATCGCGCAGAGTTCCATCAGGATCGCGAGAAGCTGATCGCGGCTTTAGCGACCGGCCGAACCGAACAGCCGAAGGCGGCGGCCAAGGCGCAGGCGGCATTCGATTGCTGGATCGAGCAGCAGGAACAGGGCTGGCAATTGGCCGATATCGCGACGTGTCACGCCGAATTCGCCACCGCTCTGGCCGAATTGGGGACGAGAGTGCCATAGTAGGCACCGGGGCGGAAAATCGTCGCATTTGATCGGTTCTTGATAACGCTGCGTCGGCGCGGCATTATTTCTCGCTGCCATGGTTCGACACCCCGTTCTTCGACTTTGAAGGGGGGTGAGGCCGCTAACCGCGGAATGTCATTTTCAGAGGCCGCACGATGTACCGGAAAACCACGCGTTCCATCACGATTACGGTCAAGCCGTATTTCCTTGAGGAGCAATCGACACCCGCCGACAACCATTATTTCTGGGCCTATCACGTCCATATTGAGAATGGCGGAGGCGAACGGGTGCAGTTGTTGCGTCGCCATTGGCGCATCACCGATGCGCTGGGCCGGATGCAGGAGGTTGAGGGCGAAGGCGTGGTCGGCGAACAGCCGGTGATCGGCCCCGGCGGATCCTATGAATACACATCGGGCGCGCCGCTGACGACGCCGTCCGGCATTATCGTTGGCGCCTATCAGATGGCGACGGACGATGGCGAACGCTTCGACGTCGCGGTTCCGGCCTTTTCTCTGGACAGCCCGCATGAGGCAGTCAGGCTGAACTGAACACCGTCTCTGTTTCAGGCTTGATTTGCCGGTAAGTCGGTCCAAGTTTTTGGGAGGCTGCCGAAGCCGGCGCTAAACCCATTCCAGGACTCTCGACGCCAGTATGAAACAATTTAAAGACGACAGCGCCTCCTCCGCAACGCTGCCGGCCAAATCGGCCACCCAGTTTGTTGGCGGCCGCCGCGCCGATGCCGATCAGGTGATCCCGTCGGGCCGGCCAAGCCGCGAAGAGGCGGAGAATGCCATCCGCACGCTGATCCGCTGGGCCGGTGACGACCCGACGCGCGAGGGGCTGCTCGATACGCCAAAGCGTGTCGCCAAGGCCTATGAGGAATGGTTCAGCGGCTACGACACCGATCCCGTCGCCATGCTGAGCCGCACCTTTGAGGAGGTCGAGGGTTACGACGAGATGGTCGTGCTGCGCGATATCCGCTTTGAATCCTATTGCGAACACCATCTGGCGCCGATTATCGGCCGCGCGCATGTCGCTTACCTGCCGAAGAACCGCGTGGTCGGCATCTCGAAGCTGGCACGGCTGGTCGACGCTTTCTCCAAGCGCATGCAAATCCAGGAAAAGATGACGGCGCAGATCGCTAATGTGCTGGATCAGGTGCTACAGCCACTCGGCGTCGGCGTAGTGATCGAGGCGGCGCATCAATGCATGACGACACGCGGCGTGCATAAACCGGGCGTCGCCATGGTGACCAGCCGGATGCTCGGCACGTTCCGCAGCGATGTCGAAACGCGCCGGGAGTTCCTTGCCCTCATCCACAGTTCGAGCACGGGCAGCACCAGCGTCTAGCTAAACTGCGATCGGTTCAGGTTGACTCAACCTGAAACGTGAATCGCCCTCTAGCTCATGTAGCTATTTCCGCTCGATCAGCTCGACCTTATAGCCGTCCGGATCCTCGATGAAGGCGATGACCGTTTTGCCGTGCTTCATCGGCCCGGGCGGGCGAACTACTTTGGCGCCGGCGGCGGCCAGCGCGTCGCACGTCTTATAAATATCCGGCACGCCGAGCGCGATGTGACCATAGGCGGAGCCTAGATCATACGGCTCGTGATCCCAATTATGGGTCAGCTCCAGCACTGTGTGACTGTCCTCATCGCCGTAACCGACAAATGCCAAGGTGAACTTGCCATCGGGATAATCGCTCCGCCGCAGCAGCTTCATGCCGAGCAGGCGCGTGTAGAAATCGATCGATTTATCGAGGTCATAGACGCGCAGCATCGTGTGCAGCATGCGCGCGCCGACCAGCGCATCGCTCTGAGGGCTATCCATCACTTGGTTCTCCCGGTGGGCTTCGTTGCGAACATTAAATAGTTGACGCTGGGCCTCGGCGCCAGTCGCCAGCCTGCGGTCTTGGGATCGAAATCGAGCCCGGCCAGATCGCGCAGGACCAGGCCGCTTGCTCTGAGATCAGCGGCCAGCTCATGGGGACGGACGAATTTCCGCCAATCATGCGTGCCGCGCGGAACCCAGCGCAGGATGTACTCAGCGGCGACGATACCAAGCGCCAGCGATTTGACCGTGCGGTTGAGCGTCGACAAGATCACCACGCCACCCGGTTTGACCAGTGCGGCACAGGAGGCGACGAACAGCGCGCGGTCGGCGACATGCTCGATGATTTCCAGCGCCAGCACGACATCGAATTGCCTGCCCTCCGCCGCCAGCGCCTCCGCCGTGTCACAGCGATAGTCGATCTTGAGGCCCGACTGCGCGGCATGAACGCTGGCGACATCGATATTCTGCGGCGAGGCGTCGACCCCGGTAACCTTGGCGCCGAGCCTCGCCATCGGTTCGGTAATCAAGCCGCCGCCGCAACCGATATCAAGCAATTCAAGGCCGTCAAACGGCGTCAGGCCGCCGGTACCGCCGAAATGCCGGACCAGATGATCGCGGATAAAAGCGATCCGCGCCGGATTGAGGCGATGCAACGGCCTGAAATCGCCTTCGGTATCCCACCAGGCATCGGCAATCCGGCTAAATTGATCGACCTCATCGGGGTCAATCGTCGTGTGTTGGGCAACGAGACTGGCCGTAGCCATTGACAAATCCCTAAACGCTGGAGTTTCTAGCGACGCATCTTGAGCGGCCCGGTTCGCATTATGGAGTGCCCGCCCGCTGGCGGCAACCGGCAGAACGGAGTAATACAAGGCGCAATGGCCCGCATTGTTATGAAATTTGGTGGTACCTCGGTCGCCAATCTGGACCGAATCCGCCACGTCGCCCAACGCGTCAAGCGCGAAGTCGATATCGGAAATGAGGTTGCTGTCGTGGTGTCCGCCATGTCGGGTACGACCAATCAACTGGTTGATTGGGTGCGCGGCATTTCGGTCCTGCATGACGCCCGCGAATACGATGTGGTCGTCGCGTCCGGCGAACAGGTCACGGCTGGGTTGACCGCGCTTGCCTTGCAGGAGCTTGGCCTGTCGGCGCGCTCCTGGCTCGGTTGGCAGGTGCCGGTGATGACCGATGGCGTACATGGCAAGGCGCGGATCGAGGAGATCCAGACCGCCGATTTGATCGCGCGCTTCGCCCAGGGTCAGATCCCGGTGCTGGCCGGTTTCCAGGGTCTCGGCCCCGATAACCGGATCACCACGCTTGGACGCGGCGGGTCGGATACGTCGGCAGTCGCGCTGGCCGCAGCCCTTAACGCCGATCGCTGCGATATCTTCACCGATGTCGACGGCGTCTATACGACTGATCCCCGGATCGTCGCCAAGGCGCGCAAACTGCATCGCATCACCTATGAAGAGATGCTGGAAATGGCGTCGCAAGGCGCCAAGGTGCTGCAGACGCGTTCGGTAGAGCTCGCTATGAAACATCGTGTGCGGTTGCAGGTACTCTCGAGCTTCGAGGATCTGCCCGGCACGCTGGTGGTTGACGAGGATGAAATCATGGAACAGGAACTTGTCAGCGGCATCGCCTATAGCCGGGACGAAGCCAAGATCACGCTGCGCCAGGTCGCGGACCGCCCCGGTGTCGCCGCCGGAATTTTCGGCCCGCTGGCCGAGGCGTCGGTCAATGTCGACATGATCGTCCAAAACATTTCGGCCGACGGCAAGACAACCGACATGACCTTCACCGTCGCGCGCACCGACCTCGACCGCGCCGTCAAGATCCTGGAAGAGGCGCGCAGCACGCTGGATTATGTGGCTCTTACGGCCGACCCGACCGTCGCGAAGATTTCGGTAATCGGCGTCGGCATGCGCAGCCATGCGGGCGTCGCTCGTAAAATGTTCGAGGTGCTGGGTCAGAAGCGCATTAACATCCAGGTGATCTCAACCTCGGAGATCAAAGTCAGCGTATTGATCGCCGAGGAGTACACGGAACTTGCCTTGCGCGCCTTGCACAGCGCTTATGGTTTGGACGCCAGCTAAGCTTGGCGCTAGGGTTGAGCGTTCAGGACACTATCGGGGGTTCGCTCCTCGGCGCTTGGCCTTCAGGCATTGAGGAAATCGACCGGCTAAATCAATAGGTTGCTGGTTTAGGGAGCAGGCATGGACCGCCACGAGGGCACACCGTACCTCGATCGACTATGGCAGCGCGGCCGGGCCTTCCTTGGCACGCGCTACGCCATTCTGGGCGGGGCCATGACATGGGTGTCCGAGCGTCATCTCGTGTCCGCGATTTCAAACGCCGGCGGTTTTGGCGTGATCGCGTGCGGTGCGATGACGCCCGAACGTCTGGCCGAGGAAATCGCCGCGACCAAGGCGATGACCGCCCTGCCCTTCGGCGTCAATCTGATCCTGATGCATCCCGATCTCGAAGACCTGATCGCCGTTTGCCGCGAGCAGCAGGTGGAATTTGTGGTTTTGGCGGGCGGCGTTCCGGCAGCGTCCACCTTGCGGCAGATCAAGGATTTCGGCGCCAAAACCCTATGCTTCGCCCCCTCGGCCGGGATCGGCAAGAAGCTCGCCCGCATGGGTGCGGATGCGCTGATCATCGAGGGCATGGAGGCAGGCGGCCATATCGGGCCGGTCGCGACCTCGGTCCTGGCCCAGGAGGTACTGCCGGCCGTCACTGACGTGCCGATCTTCGTCGCGGGCGGCATTGGCCGGGGCGAGGCGATCGTCTCCTGCCTCGAAATGGGGGCGGCCGGCTGCCAGCTCGGCACGCGCTTTGTCTGCGCCACCGAATCGATCGCGCATCCGAATTTCAAACAGGCCTTCATCCGCGCCGATGCGCGCGATGCCGTGCCGTCCGTCCAGCTCGATCCGCGCCTGCCGGTCATTCCCGTTCGCGCCATCGCCAATCAGGCGACGGAGCGGTTCATCGCGACGCAGAGGGAAGTCATCGAACGCTTCGACCGGGGCGAGCTCAGCCAGCGTGCGGCCCAGCTTGAGATCGAGCATTTCTGGGCCGGTGCGTTGCGCCGCGCGGTGATCGACGGCGATGTCGAGAACGGCTCGCTGATGGCGGGCCAAAGCGTCAGCCTGGTGACGCAGGAACAATCGACCGAGGAAATCTTGGCCGAGCTGATCGCCCAGGCCGAATTGGTCCTGACCGCCCGTATCCGGTACGGAAGCCTGCGCGGATGAACCAGGCGGTCGGCTGGCTCGGATCCAGGCTTCTGCTGAAACGTCTGCGCGATGTCATGGCCACCGGTGCCCCAGCCCAGGCCAGGCTAGATCAAATCGTACGCCTTGTTGCCGCCGATATGGTGGCGGAAGTCTGCTCCGTCTATGTCATGCGCGCCGGCGAAGTGCTGGAACTCTTCTCTACCGAGGGCTTGAACCAGGCCGCCGTGCATAAGACGCGTCTGCGCACCGGCGAAGGCCTGATCGGCGATATCGCGGCGCATTGCCGCCCGCTGGCGCTGGCTGACGCCTGGTCGCATCCGAGCTTCGCCTATCGTCCGGAAACCGGCGAAGATATTTATCGCTCGTTCCTCGGCGTGCCGATTCATCGCGGCGGGCGGGCGCTGGGCGTGCTGGCCGTGCAGAACAAGACACAGCGCAGCTATGCCGATGAGGAAGTCGAGGCGCTGGAGACGATCGCGATGGTGCTGGCGGAGCTGGTCTCGGCCGGCGCGCTGATCAATCCCCTGGAAGCGCAGACCAATGACGGCCTGTCGTTAAAGCCGGGGCGGCTTGACGGGATCACACTCAATCCCGGGCTGGCAATCGGCGAGGCGGTTCTGCATCGCCCGCGCGTCACGATCCGCCAAATGGTGGCCGATGATCCGGAGGCGGAGCTGGCGCGATTGCTGACCGCCGTTTCGAGCGTGCAGTCGGCGCTGGACGATCTGCTCGCCTCCGACGTGATCGCGATCAGCGGCGAATTCCGCGAAATCATGGAAACCTACCGCATGTTTGCGGAGGATCGCGGCTGGCTGTCACGCATCCGCGAAGCCGTGCGCACCGGCCTGACCGCCGAGGCTGCTGTGCAGAAGGTGCAGAACGACATGCGGGCGCGCATGCGTGAAGTCACCGACCCTTATCTGAAAGAACGCCTGCACGATCTTGAGGACCTGACCAATCGGCTGCTGGTTCAGCTATCCGGGCCGGAGACCAAGAGTGCGCCCGATCACCTGCCGGAAAATTACGTGCTGGTCGCGCGATCGATGGGGCCCGCCGAACTGCTCGATTACGACCGCAAGCATCTAAGAGCCCTGGTGCTGGAGGAAGGGTCGCCGACCGGCCATGTCGCGATTGTTGCGCGCGCCTTCGACATTCCGGTAGTCGGTAAGGTCAAGGACATCCTCAACCGCATCGAACCCGGCGATACGATCGTCGTCGATGGCGACAACGCCCAGGTCTATATCCGGCCGGGCGACGATATTCTGGAGACGATTCGGCATTCGATCAGTTCGCGTACCGAACAGCGCGCGCAATATGCCGCGCTGAAACATTTGCCGGCGACGACGCTTGACGGGCACCAGATCACCCTGATGGTCAATGCCGGCCTGCCGACCGATATCATGGCGATGGACGAGGCGGGGGCTGCCGGCGTCGGGTTGTACCGCACCGAGATCGGCTTTATGGTCCGCACCAATTTCCCGGACGTCGCCGATCAGGCAGCGCTTTACACCAAGACGCTCGACCTTGCCGGTGGCAAGCCGGTCACGTTCCGCACGCTCGATTGCGGTGGCGACAAGGCCCTGCCCTATTTCCATGTTGAGGGCGATGAAAATCCGGCGATGGGATGGCGGGCCATCCGAATCGGCCTGGACCGGCCGGCTATGCTGCGCCAGCAATTGCGCGCGCTGATCATGGCTGCGTCCGGACGGGGCCTGTCGATCATGTTTCCGATGGTCGCGGAAGTGGCGGAGTTCGACGCCGCCAAATCCTTATTCGATCTGGAGCTGGCGCGTGCCGCCGATGCGGGTGCTGTGTTGCCAACCGAGATCAAGCTTGGCGTGATGATTGAGGTGCCGTCGCTGCTCTGGCAGCTCGATCAATTGCTGACCCGCGTCGATTTCGTCTCGGTCGGGTCGAACGATCTGGCGCAATTCCTGTTCGCTCATGATCGAGGCAGCCCACGGCTCGGCCGGCGCTACGACCCATTGTCACCCCCGATGCTGACCGTGCTCCACCAGCTCGTGCACAAGACCCAGGCGGCCGGTGTCGCGTTGACCCTGTGCGGCGAGATGGCCGGCAAGCCGATCGAAGCGATGGCGCTGCTTGGCCTTGGCTTTCGGTGTATCTCGATGACGGCGGCCTCGATTGGGCCGGTCAAGATGATGACGCGCAGCCTGGAAATCGGTCCGCTGGCAGAATTGATGGAGCGGCTGCGTCATGGTGATGCACACAGTGTGCGCGAACAGCTCAGACTGTATGCGGCAGATCACGACGTGGTATTATGAGCCTATATCGGGCAACTTCTTGCCACGCCGCACCGAAGACTGTTAGACCGTGATAACGGACCTGATGCGCGGTCTGCTACAGCACTGATCCGGGATTGCCAGATGGCGTTGACAATGCGTCCGACTGCAACCGAAGAGGAAGACCAGTACAGCCTTCCGGGCGATCCTGGCCTTGGCGCGCTGCTGCGCGGCCGTCGCGGCGCCTTGCAGCTTGATCTGGTTCAAATCGCCAACCGCCTTCGTATTCGCGCCGAATATTTGGAAGCGATTGAAACTGCAGATTATCAACGCCTGCCGGGTCTGCCTTATGCGATCGGGTTTGTGCGTACCTATGCCGCTTTTCTGGGGCTGGATGCGAATGAGATGGTCTCGCGGTTCAAGAGCGAGACCGATGCCCTGCATATCCGTTCAACCCTGAATTTCCCATCCCCAGCGCCCCAAGGCCGCGTACCCGGAGCCGGGCCGCTGGCGTTTGCCGTAGTCGGTGCGCTGGTGATTATCGGCGTCTGGTACTGGTGGCGCGACGACATCGGCTATTATGCCTCGCGCATTCCAGAAGTGCCGGAACGGCTGCTGGCCTTGACCAAATCGACCCCTAGCGCGAGCGAAGCGCCGCCGCCAACCGATTCGGCGCCCGCACCGACCACCGACATACCGCCACCGCCTGGCGAACCGACGACGACAACGCCGCCTGCCGCGTCGCCGACAGCGGCGCCCACGACACCTGCTGCACCCCCAGCGCCACCGTCGCTAGCCGTCGCAACACCACCCCCCAGCCCCACTGCGGCAACGCCGCCCGCGATAACGCCGCCCATGATAACGCCGCCCATGATAACACCGGCGGACAACCGATCCTTGGGCGGCGGCGGTGACGATGCCCGGATCGTCTTGAAGCTGAGCGGAGATAGCTGGCTTGAGATCAGAGACGCCAATAATCAGCGCGTCCTGAGCCGTCTGCTTCGCGCCGGCGACGTATACCGGGTCGCCAACGTTCCGGGCCAGGTCATGTCGGTCGGCAATAGCGGTGCTGTGGAGGTCGACGTCGATGGGGCGCCGGTCCCGTCGCTGGGCGGAATCGGGATTGTCCGCAAAGCGATACCGCTCGACCCCGATCGTCTGAAAAAGGGTTTCGGAACCCACGATTAGGAACCGAGCTTCGGATCCTTGTTAACGGGTTTCTAACCATTAAACCTGCTCCATAGCGGCATGAATTTCTTGCATTTTTCGCATTCCTGCGGTGCCTGTGCCAGGGCGGCAGAATCTGCCGGTCACAGGGGGCAAGCGTTGCCGAGTTCAAGCGAGGCGACCGATCGGTGGGGCGCGGAAAGCCGCAGTTACGCTGCGTTAGCGGCGATGGCACAAAATTCGCTTCGCTGGGCGCGGTAGCAATTTGGCAAATCGGGGTTGGACAGATTGGGCAGCGGCGCTGGATACGATATGAGCGATGAATTACTCGCCGAAGTTCCGGCTTTGCTCGACCAGCTGGCCGAGTTGGAAACCGTCTTGTCGGTCGAGACCCAACTGATCCGCGAGGGCGACTTTTCGACCCTGGAAAAACTGCAGCGGGAAAAGACGGCGCTGATCTCCGTGGTGCAGCGCGCCAACAGCGTGATTGCTGCGCTGAGTAAAACCGAACGTGGCGTGAATATCGACGAGGATGACGATCTGTACGATCTCGCCGTGATGATGATCAACGTCAACCGCGCCGCAGTGGAGAACGAGAACACAATCGTCGCCGCGATCCGCGCGACTCAATTTACCGTTCGGTCGATCGTCAAGGCGCTGCGCAAGGCGCATACCGATCGCTACCAGCGCTATAACCGCAAAGGCAACACCGTCGCCATCGGCAATCGCGGCCATGGCGTCGCCTCGCGAGAGATGTAGGGATCGTTTGTAATGTCGTTATTTTCGAGCCTTAACGTAGCGCTTTCCGGTCTGCAGACGACGCAGACCCTGCTGAACACGACGACGCGCAACATTACCAATGCGCAGACAACCGGTTACGTGCGTGAGTCGCAGCAGGCGATCACCAATGTAACCGGCGGCGGCGGCGTTCTGGCAGGCTCGGTCCAGCGGCAGGTCGACCTGACCCTGCTGAATCAGCAATGGGCGAACAACGCGGCGACGAACTACAATTCGACGCAGTCGGCCCTGCTAACCCAGCTTGACAATTTGAACGGCAATCCGAGCCAGGAAACCTCTCTCAGCGCCCAGGTAACGGCGTTAGGCAATGCCTTCCAGCAGCTGTCGGCCAATCCGACCGATCCGGCGAGTGCCGACGCTGTGCTGACTGCCGCCCAGAATTTGGCGCTGACCTTCAACGAGCAAACCTCCACGGTTCAGAATCTGGCGTCGACGGCGACCCAGAATATTTCCACCGCCGTCACCAACGCGAACACGGATCTTCAGAAGATCGCGTCGCTCAACCAGCAAATCGTCAACGGCAAGGCGCTCGGGCAGAATGTCGGGGAGTTGCAGGACGAGTTGAATAACACCGTCACCGATTTGTCCCAATATATGACCGTCAATACGTTCTATGACAATAAGGGCATTCTGAACGTTTACAGCGCCGGTTATGCCCCCCTGGCATCCAATTACGCCGAGGTGCTGAGCTATAACGGTGCGACTAACGCGTTCTCGACCTCGGGCGGGAGCATTACCAATATCGGCGGGCAGCTCGGTGCTGACCAACTGACGGTTGGTGTCAATCAACCGGCCAGCGCTGGTAACACGGCGACCTACCTGACCCAGTTGAGCGACATTGCGGCGCAGTTGACGAGCGGCTTGAACGCGATCGCGCAGCCGTTTAAGGGCAACGTCACGAACGGCTCGAACGTCGTCTCGAACGCCTCAGGCACTAGCAATCTTTATGTTGGCGAGACGATCAACGACGCGAATTACCCCGCAGGAACGACGATCACGGGGATTTACGGCGTAGCGAGCGGGACCTCGACGTTCCAGGGAAGCACGACCGCCGGCTCCAACAGCGTGACGGGCGTCGCCAACGCCTCGGCGTTCCAGGTAGGCGACGTGGTTGTCGATCCGAATTTTCCTCAGGGAACAACCATCACCGCGATTACCGGAACGACGTTCACCTTGAGCAACAATGCGACCGCGACGGTGGCAGGCGAGACGTTCAATCAACCCTATGTCACGCTTAGCAATGCGGCAACCGGCGCCTCGGCGACGCAGACCTCGGTCAATGCCCAGATTTCGATCCCGCTTTTCCAGCCCAATCCCCCCGTTTTGACCGGTAACCCGCCGGCCTATTCCGGCGCTTTTCAGGTCAGCCCGACGATTTCGACAGCCGATCTCCTCGTTGGGGCAACGAACGGCACGACGCCGTCATCATCTGTGATTTCCTCGACCGATCAGAATTACGCTCAGGCGGCCGTCGCAGCCGAGCAGTATCTGCTGAACGGCAACGCAACCTTCACCGCTCCGACGATCGCCGGAACGACGACTTTCAATTCGGCCCTGACGTCGCAAACCGTCGCGATCGGCCAGAGCCTGACGGCGGCGCAGACCCAGGCGACTACGCTCGGAACCTTCGGCACTCAGATCACTCAGGCCATCGCAAGTGGGTCTGAAGTCAATCTCGACACCGAACTGTCGAACATGGTCGTGCTGCAAAATCTGTATGCATCGAATGCGCGTGTGGTTCAGACAACGCAGAAGATGCTCGACGATCTGCTCGGCCTCATACATTAGCTCCCGCT
The DNA here is from genome assembly GCA_903931835.1 of uncultured Elstera sp. GTDB lineage: Bacteria > Pseudomonadota > Alphaproteobacteria > Elsterales > Elsteraceae > CAIZEE01. Next base: position 6,769 of record CAIZEE010000528.1, on the reverse strand, counting down.
AGGATAGAGCCATGTCTTACATCAACAGCCTAAGCCAGACGCAATATCTGATGAGCCAGATTCAGAGCCAGCAAACGCAGCTCAACACGCTCTCGGATCAGATCTCCAGCGGTCAGGTTTCGACCAATTTTTCCGGCTACTCGCCCGCAGCTGGCCGGTTGTCGATTGCGCTACGGGCCCAGTTGGAGCGCAATACCACCTATGCAAACACGATCGGCACGCTGACCCAGACCACGGCTGTCGTCGCGAACAGCCTGACGGATGTACAAGATACGTTGTCTTCATTGAAGGCAACGGCAACGAAACTCGCGACGGCAACGACGCAGGACAATGGTCAGGCGCTGCAGATCTCGGCAACGTCGAGCCTGCAATCGATCATTTCGGCTTTGAACGTTACGGTAGATGGGCAGTCCCCGTTCTCCGGTGGTGCGGTTAACACATCAGGTCAGACTAATTATCCGATCGCCAGCGCGGATACGATCGGCACGTTAGTTAAGGCAGCGTTGAACACGGCATCGGCCGGCGGCACGATTACCCTGACCGACGCGCAAGTCAACGCAGCGATTGCGGGCGTGATCGGCGCCTCCGGCACGGCGCTGACCAACTGGTATGTCCCCGGAACGACCGGCGCACCGTCACAGCCGGTGCAGATCGCCGATGATCGTACGGTTGCGGCCTCGGTCAGCGCATTGCCAGTGGCATCAGGCGGCAGCAGCGATGCGGTTCTCCAGACGCTTCAGACCGCCGCCGCCATAGCCTATGTGACACCGGCCGATTTCGGCGGCAGCCTTCAGCTCTATCAGAGCTATATCGCAAGCACGATCAAGCCGGCCCTTGGCGCGGTTCAGAGCTTGAGCGAAGTAGCGGCGACGAACGGTACCGTTGAATCAACCCTGCAAAACCAGCTGACGGCCAATCAGGCGCAAACGACGATTATCACGAACAGCGTGAGCTCGACCGAAGAGGTCGATCAGGCACAGGCGATCAGCAAGCTCGACAATCTGCAGACGCAGCTCCAAGCGAGCTACGAAGTGACCGCGCAGTTGAAGGGCCTCTCGCTCGCCGCTTATCTCGGTTAATCTCTAGCCGCAGTCTTGTCGGGCCTGGGTCTTTGCGTTTCGTTAAGAGAGCCCATATAGGGTGTTGATACCGCTCGGTAGGTTCCAGAGGATAGAACGATGACGATCAATAGCAGCGTGCTGAGCCTGTTTTCCAATATCCAGGTTAACTCGGGCTCCAACTCGTCAAACATCATTAATGTGTCGTCCGTGCTGAACGATGCGGCGGATGCAACGCAGCAATCCTCTCTATCGATCTATAACTACTACGAGGCCAACGGCGCGAATCTGAAGAAGTCGAATAACTCGACCGCTGCGGTCAAGGCGTCCGTTAGCTATTTCGAGAACAAGATCAAGACCGTAACCTCGGTCAATCAGTTGTTCTCCGATCCGAAACTGTCCAGCTTCATCAGCGAAGCGCTCGGGTTGGGCGACCAGTCGCAAACCCAGGCTTTGTTCAAGCAATCGTTAACCGGCTACGTCATCCCACAGGCGACCTATCAGTCGCTGATCAGTTCCGGACTGTTGACTAGCAATGGCGTGCCGACATCGTCGACTGCCCAGGCGACGCTGATCAAGGATGGTTATCTTGATCCGAAGAACCCCACCAAGGTGTCGGTCGCCAACCAGCTCAGCAACACCAATTATCTGAATGCGGCGTTGCAGTTGAACCTGGCGACAACCGGCCTCAAGACCATCCAGTCTTCGGCAACGATCGCGACTCTCGTTTCGCAATACCAGACCTATAGCTTTGAAAACACGGTTGCTGCCAAGAGCTCGACCGTCGAACAGGCGCGTTATTTCGCAACGAAGATATCCGCCACCGTCGCTGCGATTGTCGGCACCCAGGGCAAGAACGGCACGGCGATCAGCGCTGCGACGTCGACGAGCGTCGTTTATGCTATTCTCGGGGACAAGACGCTGCGTGACGTGATTTCGACGATTTACAATATCCCTGCGTCGGAAGTGGTTCAGCCGATCACTTCGCAGGAAAAAGTGTTTGCGAATAAGATCAATATTCAGCAGCTGACCAATCCGAAATTCGTCTCGCAGCTGACACAGCGCTTCCTGATCAATTCCGATTTGAACGCGCAATCATCGACCCAGACGAACGGCGTTCTGTCGCTGTTCAATTAAGGCCAGGTACGGGATAGGCCGGCCCGATAGCGGGGCCCGCGACGTATCCTCTGGTCTCCGCCACAATATCCCCCTACTGTTAGGGATTGGGGTGCATACTTGGCTGGATTTGAGGCTGGGACACGCCTCTGAAAAAGGTCGGTCGTATGGGGCTCAAGCTCAATCTTCGCGCGAATGAGCGCATCGTTATCAATGGCGCAGTGTTGACCGCACTGAAGCCAACATCGATTCTGATCAATAATCAGGTCGCCATGCTGCTGGAACGCCAGATCATGCGACCGGAAGCGGTGACGACGCCGGCGCGGCAAATCTATTTCGCCATCCAATGCGCCTATATGGCCGAGCCCGCGGAAAAGCCCCGCTTCCTCCTCAACGCCGATTCGGCGATCAGCCAATTTGCCGAGGCGTCGCCAACGCCGGAGGCTCAGGATTTGTTGTCACAAATCCGGCGTCAAGTGGCATCGAGCGCCTATTATGACGCACTGAAACTCTGCAATACGCTGATCGAATATGAGGAAAGCCTGCTTCACCGCCGCCCGCCTGGCGAGCAATCAGCATCGGCCGGCTAGAATCTGCTTCAGGTTTCAGGTTGCACCAACCTGAAATGGGGGCATGCTAATTCCCCTGGCTCTCACACCAGCGATGCCACATTTGGCGATAAGCGGCCTCCAGATCACGAGCGAAGCCGTCACTGTCACATAACGGCGATGAGGCCATGCGCGCGCGCAAGGTTCCGCGCAGCTGCGACAGTCTAGGAATGTCATTCGCCAACTCAACGGCGATCCGCACATAATCATCAAACGTCCAAGCAATCGTCTCGGTCAGCCCGGCATTTGATACATGGCTGAAACAATGACGGCTTTCAAAGCGGTTACCCGGACACGTGACGATCGGCACGCCCATCCACATCGCCTCGCACGTGGTCAGCCCGCCCGAATACGGGAAGGTATCGAGGCCGATATCGACATTGTTGTAGCCGTCAAACATCGATCCGCCAGAGCCGCCGGGTTCTAGCCATACGCGGTCCGCTTCAATGCCGTGTTTCGCAAAACCGCCATGAATGCGATCGGCATTAAGCTTCACCGTCATGTTCGCATAGCGCAAACGCAGAACCGAGCCAGGCACCTGATGCAGGATCTTCGCCCAGACCCCAAGTTCGCGGTCATTGATTTTGGCGGGGTTCGAGAAACAGCCGAAGATGATGTGCCCATTGCGAAGCACCGGCAACGGTCCGACCGCAGGGGCAAATGTCGGCGGTTCGTAACAGATATAGTCATGCGGCAGACGAATGACGGTTTCGGCATGATACTGATCGAACTCAGGCGGCACCTGGAACCTGTCAGCGATCAGATAATCCATCGTCGACAGCCCGGTCGTCCCGATATAGCCAGCCCAAGTCGCTTGGATTGGCGCCGGCTTGAGCGCGAATAACGGCAGGACATTGCCGGCGGTATGCCCCCCAAGATCGATCAGGATATCAATCTCATCGTCTTCAATGAGTTGCGCAAACGGTTCGGGCTTCACGCCGACGACGCGCCGCCAATGTTTGGCATTGGCTTTGATGAACCAAGTGATTCGGTCCTCATGGGCGCGGTTGCTGTAGCAATAGGAGATGACCTGGTTCGGATCGTGCCGGACGATGACCGAGGACACGAAGAAGCCGACCGGATGCTGCATAAAATCATATGAGACATAGCCGACGCGGAGCGGTCTGTCCCGGTCGGGCTTATTTTTGTGGATATAGGGAGCCCCCTTGGGTTTCACCTGAAGGTGATCCTCAAAGGTCAAGTGCAGATCCAGCAGTTCCTGGGGGTGTATGTCGAGCTGGTAATGCGCCGCGAAATACAAATTGCTCGCAATCGCGGCCGACTCAGGGGACACGGGCGAGATTTCGAGAGCGCGATGAAAACTCGCGACCGCATCTTCGCTGCGTCCAAGGGAGATATACCCAAGTCCAAGATTATTGAGCGTCGCTGTGCTATCCGGCATCAGCTCAAGCGCACGTCGATACGCATCGATCGAGTTATCCAGATCCTTCGCCGCCGCATAGGAAATGCCGAGCATCGCGTTCAGGTCGGAGCTGTCGGGTTCGATCTCCAGCGCGCGCTTCAGCACCTCAATTGCCATCTCGGGCCGCCCTGCCCCTAGATGAACATCGGCGAGCCGCAACATGGCATCTGTCCGTTCCGGCGCCAATTTCAGCGTGCGCTCAAACCATAGAATCGCCTCGGCCAAATTACCTTCAATACGCGCGGTGGCGCCGAGCTGAAAATGTGCGTCCGCATTGTCCGGCGCCATTTCGACGATGGCGTAGAATTCGGCCGAAGCGGTACCGTTCAGGCCGATATTGCTGAGGCAGCCCGCCCGGCCCATCCTGATCTCGATATCATCAGGATAGAGTTCGTGAAACTTATTGAAGACCTCCAGCGCGGTTCGCGAGTCGCCCTGCCGCTGCAACACAGCACCCAGTAGGAAGCCAGCTTCCCGATGGGTTGGATCTTGCTCCAAAATCTGACGAAACCGCACGATCGCCTGTTCATCGTAGCCAGAATTCATGAGCGCGATGGCGTAGCCGAATAAGAATTCTGGATCGTCGGTCGCCATATCCAGAGCGTTGCCGAACAAAGCCAACGCCACGTCATGGTGGCCATCTTCGATCTCAAGACGGGCCAGGCTTCGAATAATCGTGGGGTCGTTCGGCGACGACGCGAGGGCCGCGTGGTAAAGTTCGCGCGCTTCGTCGATCAGACCGACATTGTGACGTGCCTGGGCAATGAAAAGCAGCGGATTTCGGTGAAGCATCAGGGCCTAATCTTTTGTATAAATGTGTCAAACGGCGACGCTGTGAAGCTGGCGCAGATTGGTAAACGATTTGATAACTGCTTGCTGGTAAGCGTCTCCTTCGACGTCAAACGGCCTCTACCCAGCTGCCTGTAGCGGCGGGTTGATAGCGCATCTGGGGAATATGCATGGGCGATGCTAGGTGGGGCCCCCCGCCCGAGGTTATAACGGCTTTACGGGACCGCTACGAGCTTCAGTGTTTCGTTGAGACGGGCACACATATGGGCGATACCTCATTATGGGCCGCCGATCATTTTGCGAGAGTGGTGACTATCGAACTATCCAACGAGTATTACGTTGAGGCAACGCTACGTTTTCGCGGTGATCCGCGAATCGCCCTGCTAGAGGGTCATTCGCCGGAGATTCTGGCCGAGCTTCTACCCTCCCTTCCCCCTTCCGTTTTTTGGTTGGACGCTCATTACTCTGGCGGTCCCACGGCAGGGTCTGACTACCAGTGCCCCTTATTGGACGAAATCGCGACGATCGCCGCAGATCTCGATCGTCACTTCGTGATGATTGATGACGCTCGACTGTTCATTACCGGCGTCGAACCGCGATACCGCGCAAGCGATTGGCCAACGCTGCCTGCAATCATCACAGCCTTGTGCGCACAGCATCCCATGTCGATCACCCTGTTCGAGGACGTCATATTGGCCGTGCCGGAAAGCTACGGCACCGAGGTTTCGTTGCTGCTAACGTCACTGGGCGTCCAATTTTTCACGCTGAGATGACGGATGACGAACAGAATGCCCGAACGCGTTAAGACTGCTTTAGCAAACAAGACCGACCTGCCACGCGAGTCTCTGCATCGTTTGGGGATCGACGGCAAAATCCTGCTCGTCAGGAACGGTAGCGGGCCGGCGGTGGGCCAGTTCGAATTAAGGGCGCTGCAGCCCGATTATGAACCGCTATCGCACTCGTCAGCAGTGGAGCAGATGCTTGGCGATAGCGCAGCGCATACTGAGCTCCGGAACGCGATCAACGTCGCTGATTTTGCGGAGACGACGTCTCTATCTGACCTCGCGACTCTCGCGGACGCGATCATCGGATTAAAGGTGATGCGATTATTGCTCGAGCCGCAGCAGATTTCCGAGGCTGACCGGAAGTTCTTCGACATCGGGTTCATACGCATTCGTTCGGATCGAAACCCATGGGCGGGCGACGGCAGTACCGCCTATATCCGTTCAAATCTCATCGAAGATCTCGACTTGTTAGGCGAAGCAACCGGCGGCGCTGTCGCCATGAGCACGCTCGGCAGTTGGGGACGCTTCGCCAATCAGCTGTTTCAATACGCCTTTTTGAAGCTGTATGGCCTTCGCTCGAACGCGACGCCGCAGTTCTTCCCCTGGGTCGGTAAAGAAATCTATGGCGCCGACGCACCGGTTCCGCAACCCGGCCTCGTTGTCCAGGCCTTCCCTGAGTTCAACGGCATTGAGCGTTATCTTTGGAACACCAGCGAGCCGCCGGTAAATGTTGATTTCGCCGGTTTCTTTCAGGAACTGCCGCTAACATGGCGGCACCATAAGGTCCTCATCCGGCGGCTGCTAAGGGCAGCGTCGATCTACTCTGATCCGATCGACGCCTGGCTCAACGCGACCCGTCCAGCGGGATCCACCTTGATCGGAATTCATATTCGACGCGGCGATTACGGAAATTTCGATCACACGAAGATGCCGTGGTTCCAATTCATCCCGATCGATTGGTATCTCGACCTGCTTGACCAGATATGGCCG
>CAIZEE010000527.1 GCA_903931835.1 uncultured Elstera sp. | reverse complement strand
TGCATGATTGAAATTGACCCAACCGACCGAGTGATGCCGAACGGATCGGCACGCCAACCGAGCAGCGTTCCGTGGTTGATACTCGGAGCAGCACTCGCCGCAGCGGCAGTCGCACTGGTGTTTTCTGGCATAGTCCGCAACCCATTCGGCGAGGTGGAGCCGCCCGATCGGTATGCCGAGGTCTACCACGCGCTTAACATGCCGCCCTTGGCTCGCGCGGCGGAGGGGCGGGCCGACGTGACCCGTGCGCTGCAGACTCTGCAGCGGGAGAGATGCGATCCTACGGCGATTCTCAGCCTCGGCAATACGCTGAAGACAGCGGGGTATAATCGCGAAGCGTCGCAGGCGTTCTATGGTTTTGCCATGGAGTGCAACCACCAGAATGGGCTGCTCTATCAAGCAGCCGATATTCTCTTCGGCCTTTCAGACTTCGAAGGGGCCAGGAAAATCAGCGATATGCTGCTCGCAGAATGGCCCGAGAATGGTCAGTTCCACTATCTGGCTGGGCAGGTCGCAGCCGGGCAGGAGCATTACGGCACCGCCGTGATCGAGTTCGAGTCCGTGATCGAACTGGCGCCCAACCGTCCAGCACTTGTCGAGGAGGTATTCTTGAATCTGGCCAAGGCGTTTGCGCATTTGAACGCCCCGTGTAAATCGGCCGCCGCCGTGCAGCAATGGGTGGCGCTTGACCCCCCAGCACGTGACACCGCTCCGGCCAAGAAAATCATCACCGATTATCTCAGCCAGGGAAATTGCTCGACCAATTATGCTGGGGGTACCGACAGTTTTCCTGTGGGCCCGCGAAAGGCCACCTTGGCTCGCGTCACCATCAACAATGTCACCGGTCAGTTCATTATCGACACTGGCGCCAACCTCGTGACGCTGTCCGCTGATTTTGCGCGCCGGACGGGCATCAAGAGTGACGTCGATGGCTTTATCCAGACGGCGAATGGCGGACGGCACGCGCGCCTCGGCAATGCCGCCCTGGTACGTGCCGGACGCGTGAGCGCGACCGACGTCCCCGTGGTGCTGCTGCCCGATGACGCGGCCGGCCTTGGCCCCCATCTCGATGGTCTGCTCGGCATGTCGTTCCTCTCGCGCTTCAATGTCGAGATTTCCAGCACCCAGATTACGCTCAGCCCGCAGCGTTAAGCGGCGATTGGAGCTGAGGCCCGGTGCGCGGGCTGCCGCATAACTGTCATTCCGCGCTTCGTGACAGGCTCTTACCTCGCGTGATATAGGGGCTTTGTAACTTTTGTGGGACCGTTTGCATGACGCTGGCTCCGGCCGATTCGGATGATGCTGCTGCCGCACTAGATCCCTCCGCTACAGCGCTTGCCCATCAGGCGCCGTCGCAACGCTACATCAACCGCGAAGTCTCCTGGCTCGCCTTCAATCTCCGGGTCATGGAGGAGGCGCAGAACCAGCAACACCCGCTATTGGAGCGGGTGCGGTTTTTGTCGATCTCCGACAGCAATCTCGATGAGTTCTTTATGGTGCGCGTCGCTGGTCTGAAGGGTCAGGTCGCCGCCGGGATCGTCGAGCCGAGTCAGGATGGCCTGTCGCCCGCTCAGCAATTGGCTGAGATTCACACTCAGGTGCGCGAACTGGTCGAGCAGCAAGAGAGCACCTGGGCCGATTTGCGTCCGCAGTTGAGTGCCGCCGGCGTGTCGCTGGTCGACGCGGCCGATCTGACCGAAGATGAACGTGCTTGGCTGTCGGATTTCTTCGACGCCGAAGTGTTTCCGGTCATGACGCCGCTCGCCGTCGATCCGGCCCATCCGTTCCCCTTCATCCCTAATCGCGGCCTGACGCTGGCGCTGTCGCTGTCGCGGCATAGTGATGGGATGGAGATGCGGGCCTTGCTGCCGCTGCCGACCCAGGTGCGCCGCTTCGTGC
>CAIZEE010000526.1 GCA_903931835.1 uncultured Elstera sp. | reverse complement strand
GTCGCCGCGATGATCGTGCTGTACGATCCAAATCCCTACAAGAATGCCTATTGGGGCGTCTGCATCACCTGGGGACTGGCGGTGACCATCGCGATCTACGTCACCGGGGCGATATCGGGGACCCACGCCAATCCTGCGGTTACCCTGGCGCTGGCGGTGTTCCGGGGCTTTCCATGGCGCAAGGTTTTGCCATATTGGGCCGCGCAGGTGGTCGGGGCCTTCCTGGGCGCCGCGATCGTCTACGCGCTCTACTGGAACGTGATCGATCATTTCAACGCGGTGCAGCACCTGACCCGCGCGGGTGGCGGGGCTGCCAGCGTGTTCTTCACCGCGCCGGGACTGGCGGTCACCCCGTTCAAGGCCTTCCTCGACGAGATCATCCTGACCGCCTTCCTGGTCTTCGGGATTTTTGCAGTCACCGATGAATACAACACGATGGCGCCGCAGGCCAATTTCGGTGCGGTGATCATCGGACTGCTCGTGGCCATCATCGGCGCGTCGGCCGGCAATCTGGAGGCCTGGGCGATCAACCCCGCGCGTGACCTGGGGCCGCGCGTCTTCGCCTGGATGCTTGGCTGGGGGCCTTCTGCCTTTCCCGGCCTGCCCAGCTATTGGTGGGTGCCGATTGCCGGCCCGCTGATCGGCGGCGTGGTCGGCGGCGGGCTTGAACATCTGCTCATCCGCCCCTTCCTGCCCCGCGACACGATCAACGCCGGACCAAACTGAGAGGAACCCGACATGGCCAAAGACACGATCCTGATCGCAATCGACCAGGGCACCACCTCGAGCCGTTCGATGAGCTTCGATGGCAGCGGCAAACCGCGCAAGACCGCCCGCGAAGAGTTCGCGCAGCACTATCCGCAACCCGGCTGGGTCGAGCACGACTGCGAGGACATCTGGCGCGACGCGGTAAAGACGCTCCGTCAGGTCGCCGAGGACGATGGCGGCGATGTCCAGGCGATCGGCATCACCAACCAGCGCGAGACGGTGGTGGTGTGGGACCGCGCAACCGGCGAGGCGATCCACAAGGCCATCGTCTGGCAGGACCGGCGAACCGCGAAACTCTGCACCGAACTCAAGGCGCAAGGGTACGAAAAGCTGGTCCGCGAGAAGACCGGGCTGATCCTCGATCCCTATTTCTCGGGCACCAAGCTCAAATGGCTGCTCGACAACGTCGGCGGCGCGCGGCGACGCGCCGAGAAAGGCGAACTCGCCTTCGGCACCATCGACAGCTTCCTGTTGTGGCGGCTGACCGGCGGCAAGGTCCATGCGACCGATGCCACCAACGCCTCGCGCACGCTGCTCTACGACATCCACAAGGGTGCATGGGACGCCGATCTGTGCCGGATGCTCGATATTCCGGAAAACCTGCTGCCCGAAGTCCGGGACAGCAGCACGATCTTCGGCGAGACCGAGCCGGGCATCCTGGGCAAAGCCGTACCGATCGGCGGCATGGCCGGGGACCAGCAGGCCGCAGCCGTCGGCCAGGCCTGTTTCGAGCGCGGCGATGCCAAGTCGACCTATGGCACCGGCTGTTTCATGCTACTCAACACCGGGGAAGAAGCGGTTGCGTCCGAGCACAAGCTGCTCACCACGATCGCCTACCAGATCGGCGGCAAGCGAACCTATGCCCTTGAAGGCTCGATCTTCGTGGCCGGCGCGGCGGTG
>CAIZEE010000525.1 GCA_903931835.1 uncultured Elstera sp. | reverse complement strand
CGAACTCGATGGCCAGGCGCGATGCCTGGCTGAGGAGACGATCGTCGGCCGCAACAGTACGATTTCGGTCGCGGTCGGGCGAGCTTAGTGCTTTGTTGGCGTCCGGGTGTGGGGCGCCGTCGGTTAACCTTGGTAGCAGCTTGAGAGTGGTGAGTTGATGGAAGCGATCCGCGTGCTGGTAGATTACGGTCTGCCCTTCATCCCGATCCTGACGCTCGTCGTGTTTGTTCACGAGCTCGGCCATTTTTTGGTCGCCCGATACAATGGTGTGAAGGTCGAGGCCTTTTCGATCGGCTTCGGGCCGGAGCTGTTCGGCTGGAACGATAAGTCCGGGACGCGGTGGCGCATAGCGCTGCTGCCGCTTGGCGGTTTCGTCAAAATGTTTGGCGACACCGATGCCGCCAGCACCGGCAGCATCGACCCGAGCAAATTATCGCCCGAAGAGCAGAAACTATCGTTTCATCACAAGCGTGTCGGACAACGCGCCGCGATTGTTTTCGCCGGTCCGGCGATGAATTTCTTGTTCGCTATTGTCGTGATGACGGCTCTGTTCTCGACCGTCGGGGAGCAGTCGACGCCGCCAATCGTCAAGGCGGTTGACGAGAATAGCGCTGCTGCAAGCGCTGGGTTCGCACAGGGCGACGTCATCCGTAGCATCGATGGACACCGAATCGAGCGCTTCGAGGACATGCAGCGGATTGTGCGCGAAAATCCGGGTGTCGCTTTGTCGGTCGTCGTCGATCGCGGCGGGCAGGAGCTTACCTTGAAGGCGGTTCCGGCCACTCATCAGGTAACCGATAATTTTGGTTCGGTACACGCGTTTGGCCAGCTTGGCTTGCTTCGCCCGGATGAGACGCAGACGATTCGCTACAATCCGCTCTATGCGGCGTGGCATTCCGTGACGGAAATCTGGGATATGTCGGTGATGACGCTGAAATCGCTCGGTGAAATCATCATCGGCGCGCGCAGCACGGATGATCTGGGCGGGGTCTTGCGCATCGCCCATATGTCCGGTGAGGTAGCCCGCTCCGGCATAGTGACGACGCTGACGTTCATCGCCTTGCTCTCGATCAATCTTGGCCTTATCAATCTGTTCCCGGTACCGGTTCTTGACGGCGGGCATTTGATGTTTTACGCCGCTGAGGCGTTAAGGGGGCGGCCGCTCGGGCGGCGCGTTCAGGAGTTCGGGTCGTTGATGGGATTGGCCGCAGTGATGGCATTGATGGTGTTTGCGACCTGGAACGATCTGGTACATATTGGCGTCGTCGCGCGCATAGCGTCGCTGTTCGGCTGATAATTCCGTGATATTGGCCTCGAGGGTGATGAGCGTGCTGCGGCAATTCCTGTGGTTTATAATGATTGCGTGCGCTGTGTCTGCGGCGCTGCCCAACCATGCGTCGGCGCAATCGAGTGCTGGTGGCCGCATCGCCGATATCAAGGTGGACGGCACGCAGCGCATCGAGCCGGAGACGGTCATCTCGTACCTGACCGTCAAAATCGGCGACGCATTCGATACACAGGCTATCGACGCGTCCTTGAAGGCACTGTTCGTGACCGGGTTATTCGCGGACGTTACTCTGACGCGCGATGGCTCAACGCTGTTGGTCAAGGTCGTCGAAAATCCGATCATCAACCGGGTGGCGTTTGAGGGAAACAAGCGGGTCGAGACAACCAAGCTGACCGACGAAGTCCAATTGAAGTCGCGTACCGTCTATACTCGCACCAAGGTGCAGGCCGACGTGAAGCGCATTTTGGAGGTTTATCGGCGATCGGGCCGCTTTGCCGCGACGGTTGATCCCAAGATCATCAAGCTGGATCAGAACCGCGTGGATCTGGTTTTTGAGATCAGCGAAGGCCCGACCACCGGCATCAGCCATATCACCTTCATCGGCAATCACTATTTCGACACCGATACGCTGCTCGGCCAATTGCAGACGCGCGAGACGCATTGGTATCGCTTCCTGAGCTCCGACGATAATTACGATCCCGATCGCGTGACCTATGATCGAGAGTTGCTGCGCCGCTTTTATCTGAAAAGCGGCTATGCCGATTTTCGCGTATTGTCTGCGGCCGCCGAGCTGGCGCCCGATCATAATTCGTTCTATCTGACCTTCACGATCGAAGAGGGCGAGCGCTATCACATCGGAAAGGTCGATGTGAAATCCTCGATCAAGGATTTGGATTCGGAAACCCTGCTGTTCCTCGTGCCGGAGCATACGGGGGACTGGTACAACGCTGATGCGATTGAGAACACCGTCAAAGGGCTTACCGAAATTGTCGGCTCCAAGGGCTATGCCTTCGCCGAAGTGGAGCCCGATATTCAGCGGGACCGCGAAAACCATGCGATCAACGTCACCTTCGATATTCGCGAAGGTCCGAAGGTCTATGTCGAGCGCATCGACATTACCGGCAACGTCCGTACGCTCGACAGTGTCATTCGCCGCGAATTCCGTCTGGTTGAGGGCGACGCCTTCAACACGGCGAGATTGCGCCGATCGGAGCGCCGCTTGAAGGATTTGAATTTCTTCAAGAAGGTCGATGTGACCAACATCGCCGGCTCGCAGCCGGACCGGACAATCATCCAGGCTAAGGTGCAGGAACAGTCAACCGGTCAGCTTTCAGTCGGTGCTGGTTATTCGACGACGGCTGGCATCTTGGGCCAGTTCGGTGTTCAGGAGCGCAATCTTCTGGGCCGTGGGCAGAACCTGAACTTGTCGCTGACCTTGGCACAGTACGAATCGCAGGCTGACCTCAGCTTCACCGAACCGTATTTCCTTAATCGCGACGTTGCGGCGGCGGGCGATATCTTCCATACCACGCGCAATCTGCAGCAATATTCATCGTTCGACGAATCCTCGACCGGTGCTGCTTTCTCGCTCGGCTACAACATCACCGAGCGGTTGCGCCATACCGTGCGATACACCATCCGTCAGGACGACATCACCAACGTTCTCTATACGGCGTCACAGTACATTCAGGACGAAGAGGGCAACACGATCGTGTCTCAGATCGGTGAAGACTTCTTCTACGACCAGCTCGACAGCCGGTTGGAGCCGCATAACGGTTACTATTTGAGCGAGGGCAACGATGTCGCGGGACTTGGCGGCAATGTTCATTATCTGCGCAGCCGCGCCAAAGTCGGGTACTACTATCCCCTGACGGCAAAGATTACCTTGTCTCTTCGTGGCGAGGCCGGCCATATCACGTCGTTCAACGGCGAGCCTATCCGCATCAACGACCGGTTCTTCCTAGGCGGGGACAATCTGCGCGGCTTTAAGATCGGCGGCGCCGGGCCTAAGGATACGTGTTCGGGTGACGAACTCGGTGGCAATTTGTATTACAGTACGACGGCGGAGCTACAGTTCCCGCTTGGATTACCGGAAGAGCTGGGTGTTACGGGGCGCGTCTTTACCGATGCGGGTTCTTCCACCTATGTCGATCCGCCAAAAAACAACGCCCCGATCGCCGGCGCTACCTGTCCGGTCGCCGTCGTCGAAGATTCAGGCGTATTACGTGCGTCCGCCGGCTTCGGTGTCTCCTGGAAATCACCCTTCGGTCCCATTCGTATTGATGTTGCCAAGCCTTATCTCAAGGACGTCAACGACGAGACCGAATTCTTCCGCTTCTCATTCGGGACGAAATTCTGATCATCATGATGAAACTCCGCACCGCCATCACTGTGGCTCTCCTCATTGCATCCATCCCGCTGGCCGCAAGTCAGGTGGACGCTCAGGCGCCCGCACCTAAGCCAGCTCTTGGCGCGCCCCTCCAACCAGCGTCGCCGCCGGGCAGCAAATTGCCGGCGCCGTTGATTGGTGTGGTGGACGCCCAAGGGGTGCTTCGTAACAGCGCTGCTTTCCGCGCCGTTAAGGAGCAGATGGACAAGGTGGTGCAGAGCTATCAGGCCGATTTGCAGAAGCGCAACAACGACCTGCGCACCGCAGCCCAGACCTTGGAACAGCAACGCACAACCTTGTCGGCAGATGCCTATTCGGAAAAGCGCATGGGCCTTGAGACACAGGGTAACGATTTGCAGAAGGATGCGCAGAATCGGCGCCAGCAGATCGATGAAACGGTCAACGAAAGCCAGCAACAGATTGCCCAGGCGCTGATCGAAATTATGGAGCAGATTCGCCAGGAGCGCGGCCTGAACCTGATCCTGGTCCGCGAGATGGTGCCGGCTATGGCGCCAGAGTTCGATCTGAGCGCCGAGGCGTTGCAACGGCTCGACAAGAAGCTGCCCAAGGTCAGCGTAAAGCTGCCGTCTGTGGCTCCCGGCGCCGCCGCTGCGGCGACACCCGCGACCAAGCACTAGTCGCGGCACTCGCCCCGGTCCTGGCAGATAGTCAAAACCAGCACCGGGGCGGGGCGGATCATTGATAATCTTGTACAGATCGGTCACAACGTAAACATCATCGGCATAAGCGTCGGCTGAGGAGGCCGCGTGGAGCTGATGGCGATTTAAGATTGGGCGGATGACGACAAGCAGCCGCGTAAGAATGGCTCGATTATTGGGCTGACGCCGCTGCAAGGGGCATGATTTGCCGGGTTTGCAGGACGAACGCGGTGGTCATCAAGTTGCTCAGTCGCATGGCAAGACGGAAGGGCCTGTGACGAATGGATGCTGAAACGACAGGAAGCCAGGGAATCGAACTCGACATCTCCCGGGTGATGGAACTGATTCCCCATCGTTATCCGATGTTGATGATCGACAAGGTGATTGATGTGGTGCCGGAGCTGAGTGCCGTCGGCGTCAAGAACGTGACGATCAATGAACCTTTTTTCCAGGGACATTTCCCATCAAAGCCGGTTATGCCGGGCGTGATGATTATCGAGGCGATGGCTCAGACGGCGGCCGTTTTGGTGGTCTACAGCCTGGGAAAAAGCGCTGAGGGGCGTTTGGTTTATTTCATGACCGTGGATGGCGGCCGGTTCCGCAAACCTGTCGGCCCCGGCGATACGCTGCATGTCCAGGTTGAGCGCGTACAACGTCGCGGACCGGTGTGGAAATTTAACGGCACTGCCAGGGTCAACGGCGTCGTCATGGCCGAAGCCACCTTTGCCGCCATGATCATGGAAGACAAGTGACCCGTATTCATCCCACTGCGATCGTAGAGGCCGGCGCCGAACTCGGGCAAGGCGTTGAAATCGGCCCTTATTGTATTGTCGGACCGGAAGTTCGCTTAGGCGATAACGTCGTGCTGATGAGCCATGTTGTCGTCGCCGGCATCACCTCGGTCGGTGCTGGCACCCGCGTCTTTCCGTTTGCGGCGTTGGGCCTGCCGCCCCAAGACATGAAATATAAGGGCGAGCGATCCGAACTGATCATCGGCGCCGATTGTGTGATCCGCGAACATTGCACCATGCATCCCGGCACGGTTACCGGTCGGATGAAGACCGAAATCGGGCCGAACGGCCTGTTCATGGTGAACACCCATATCGCGCATGATTGCATTGTCGGGCACCATGTGATCATGGCGAATAACGCGACGCTGGGTGGTCATGTGCAGGTCGGCGATTACGTCATGATGGGCGGTTTGAGTGCGGTTCACCAATTCGTGCGCATCGGTCATCAGGCGATGGTCGGCGGCATGTCCGGCGTCGAAATGGACGTCATCCCCTACGGCTCCGTCATGGGGGACCGCGCCAGGCTGTCGGGCCTCAATATTGTCGGCTTGAAGCGCCGCGGTTTCAGCCGTGAGGACATTCACGCGCTGCGCAACGCCTATCGGCTGCTGTTCGCGCCCGAAGGCACCATGGCCGAACGCCTGGACGACGTCGCCAGCCTGTTTGCCGGAAACCCCGTCGTGATGGATATCGTCGAGTTTATCCGCGCCGATAGTTCGCGCCCGCTCTGCCAGCCGAAATCGTGAGGTTTCGGTGGTAAGCGCGCCGCCGATGCTGGGCATTCTCGCCGGGCGGGGCGACCTGCCACGCCGTATGATTGAAACTTGCCGGCTGATTAATCGCCCGTTTTTCGTGCTCGCCTTTGAAGGGCAGACTGAGCAGGCGACTGTCGAGGGCACGCCGCATGCCTGGACCAGACTAGGTGCTGTGGGCTTTGCCCTGGATACGCTGCATCATGCCGGCGTGAAGGAGATCGTCTTTGCCGGCGCCATCAAGCGACCCTCGCTGCTGACCCTCAAACCCGATGCCAAGGGTGCCGCGTTGCTCGCGCGTATCGGCCTTCGGGCACTCGGCGATGATGGGCTTTTGCGTGCGGTCTCGGACGTTCTCGAAGGCGAGGGGTTCCGTATCATCGGCGCCGATGACGTATTGACCTCATTGCTGGCTACAGGCGGTCCGCTTGGCCGCTATAAGCCTGATGCCCTGGCGGAGGAAGATATTGCCCGCGGTATCGCGGTGGCACGGGCGCTTGGCGCCGTCGACGTCGGCCAGGCGGTCGTCATCCAACAGGGGATCGTGCTGGGCGTCGAGGCGATCGAAGGTACCGATGCCCTGATCCAGCGTACCGCCAGCCTCAGGCGAGAAGGGCTGGGCGGGGTTCTGGTGAAGCTGATGAAGCCAGGGCAGGATCGCCGCTTCGACCTGCCGACGATTGGGCTCGGCACGGTCACGCTGGCGGCTTCGGTCGGCTTGCGCGGCATCGCTCTCGAGGCCGGCCACGTGCTGGTCCTAGACCGGGAGCGAGCGATCGAAGCTGCGGACGAGACAGGGCTGTTCGTCTATGGCTTTGACGCTCCGGATGCGGGGGGGACGCGCGGGAGCGACCAGTGACCCGTCCCCTTGTCTTTCTGATCGCCGGCGAGCCATCGGGCGATGTCTTAGGGGCCAGGCTGATGGCGGCCTTGAAACGCCGGACTGGCGGGGAAATCGACTTTGCCGGTATTGGTGGCCCGGCAATGGCGGAGGAGGGGCTGGTAAGCCGCTTTCCGATGAGCGAGTTGTCGTTGCTCGGTATCGCCGAGATCCTGCCGCATATCCCGCAGCTTCGCCGTCGTATCGCCGAAACGATTGCCGGCATCAAGGAATTGAAACCCGATCTACTGGTGACCATTGACGCGCCGGCTTTTTGCCTGCGGGTATCGCGCCAGCTAAGTCAGATCGTTCCGCGTGTCCATTACGTCGCCCCACAGCATTGGGCATGGCGCCCGGGCAGGGCGCATGACCTGGCACGGGCGACCGATCATTTGATGGCCTTGCTGCCCTTCGAGCCCGAATTCTTCGCCCGCTACGGTGTCGACTGCGCCTTTGTCGGGCATCCGGTCGTTGAAGGCGGGGCGGGGCAGGGTGATGCAGCCAGATTCAGGCGTCGGCATGCGATCCCCGAGGACTCGCCGGTTCTCACCGTGTTGCTTGGCAGCAGACGGGGCGAGGTCAGGCGCTTATTGCCGGTATTTGAGAGTGCTGTCGGTAGACTTCATCAGGTCATGCCGGATCTGCGGGTGGTGTTGCCGACGGTCCCGCATCTGGCGCCGCAGATTGGCGCGGCGGCGGAAGCCTGGCCGATGCCGACGATCCTGGTTGAGGACAGGCTGGACAAATTCGACGCCTTCGCCGCGTCCACGGCGGCGCTGGCCGCTTCCGGCACCGTGGCGTTGGAATTGGCGCTGAGCGGCACGCCGAGCGTGATCGCCTATCGTGTTCACGCCCTGACCGGATTGCTGGTCAAGCTGCTGCTGAATGTCCGCCACGTATCGCTGATCAACATCATTACCGGGCGGGAAATCGTGCCGGAATTAATCCAGGGCAATTGCCGTCCGGACCGCATCGCAGACGAGATCGGCCGCTTACTGACCGACCCCGCTGCACGCGCGGCGCAACGTGCAGGATTTGAGGAGTTGGCCCGGCGCATGGGCGTGGGCGGCCCGTCGCCGGGCGATCGCGCCGCCGCCTATGTGCAGGACGTGCTCGCTACATCGTCCGGACGTCAGCCAGGAACTCCGTAATCCGTCCTTCCAGCAGCGAGGCCTGATCCGAGAGCGATTCAGCCGAACTCAGCACGCCGGATGCCGCACCGCCGGTCTCACCCGCAGCCCGCATGACGCCTGTGATATTGCTCGAAACCTCGCCGGTCGCGGCCGATTGCTCTTCTGCCGCCCCGGAAATCGACGCGCTGATCTCGCTGACCTGCGAAATGATCGTGCCGATCTCGCCAAAGGCGACGGCGGTGGCGCGGCTTGCCCCCTGGATATCGCGAATTTGCTGATCGATCTCCTCGGTCGCCTTGGCGGTTTGGCTGGCCAGTGATTTGACCTCCGACGCCACCACCGCGAAGCCCTTGCCAGCCTCGCCCGCGCGCGCCGCCTCAATCGTGGCGTTGAGGGCAAGCAGATTGGTCTGGCCGGCGATGTCGTTGATAAGTTTTGTCACATCGCCGATCTTGGCGGCTGCCTGAACCAGGTCGGCGACCAGTTTCTTCGACGTTTCCACCTCGCCAACGGCGACGCGGACCACGCGCAACGCCTCGGTCACTTGCCGCGCGATCTCGTTCGCCGACGCCGCCAACTCGTCGCTGGCGGCCGCGACCATGCTGGCTTGCTGACTGGTTTGTTCAGAGGCGTTAGTCAGGGTAAGCGCGGTCGATCGGATGAAGTTCGCAGAGCTCGAAACGTCATTGACCATGGACATGACGCCGGTTTCGAAATCACGTGCGATGGTTTCCTTGCGCGTACGGCGCTGGGAATAATCGGTGCCAAAGGCGATGAATCGCGCCGGGCGCCCTTCAGCGTCTGGGATCGAGCGGTAGGTTACCTCCATCCAAACGTCCGAACCGTCCTTGGCGATCTGCTTGTGGCGGCCTCTATAGCCTTCGCCGCGACGTAGATCGGAGATGATCTTATTGAACGTCGCCGCTGCTTCTGCCGACTGGTCGAGCAGGCTCGCATAGGCCCTGCCTTTGATTTCGTCCAGCCGATAGCCAATGAAGTCTAAATAGGGCTCGTTGGCATCAAGGATTTTGCCGTCCAGGGAAAATTCGACGAGCGCGAAGGAGGCCTCAAAGGCTTTGAGCTTGCCCTGAAGTCCGGCCTCTTCATTCGCCTTCTCGGAGACATCGCTCGCAATAGCGATGATCTTCACGACCTTCCCGTGCCGATCCGAGATCGGGGTATAGGTTGCGTGCAGCCAAACTTCGCGGCCACCTTTGCCAACCCATCGGGATTGCGAGACGACGGCATTGCCCCCTGCAATCTTGTCCCAGGTTTTGCGCTGATCTGCGCTGTCGCCGCCAGCACCGGCAAAGACGCTCTGGTTGCGGCCCTTGATCTCGTCAAGCCGATAACCGGTCATCGTCAGCAGAGCGTCGCTCGCGCCGAGTATGGTGCCGTCAGTTGCGAATTCGATGGTCGCGTGGGACTGGTTGAGCGCCTGGTGGAGCGCTTTGTCCTCATTTGTAGTGAACGGAAGATGCATCCTCTCCTCCCTGTCGACGGAGAGCACGATTTATAGAACAAATTTGAATAAATACGAAGCTTCGCGGGCTAACGTCATAAACCCCGGGAGGCGAGCCTCCCGGGGCTTGAGCAACTGACCGTTTAGCGCTTGCTTGGAAGAACGTAATCGCGCTTGGCGGCACCGGTATAAAGCTGACGGGGACGGCCGATTTTTTGGTCCGGGTCCTCGATCATTTCTTTCCACTGCGCGATCCAGCCAACCGTACGGGCAACCGCGAACAGCACGGTAAACATGGCAATGGGGAAGCCCATGGCGCGCAGGATGATGCCGGAATAAAAATCGACATTGGGGTAGAGCTTGCGCTCGACGAAATACTCGTCCTCAAGGGCAATCCGCTCCAACTCCATCGCGAGGTCGAGCAGCGGATCCTTGATCCCCAGCTCTCTTAGCACTTCGTGACAGGTGGCGCGCATCACCTGGGCGCGCGGGTCGTAATTCTTGTAGACGCGATGGCCAAAGCCCATCAGGCGGAAGCTGTCGTTCTTGTCCTTGGCGCGCTTGATATACTCGTTGATATGGTCCTTGGAGCCGATCTGGCCCAGCATCGCCAGCACCGCTTCATTGGCGCCGCCATGCGCTGGGCCCCAGAGCGAGGCGATCCCGGCGGCGATACAGGCAAATGGATTGGCGCCCGAAGAGCCGGCCAAGCGCACGGTCGATGTCGACGCATTCTGCTCGTGATCGGCATGCAGAATGAAGATGCGATCCATCGCGCGGGTCAGAACCGGGTTGCTGACCCATTCTTCCGACGGCACGGCGAACGTCATATAGAGGAAATTCTCGGCATAGCTGAGATCATTGCGCGGATAGAGGATCGGCTGCCCGACCGAATATTTATGCGCCATCGCGGCCATGGTCGGCAGTTTTGCGATCAGGCGGTGCGAGGCGATCGTACGCTGGACCGGGTCATAAATGTCGGTCGAGTCGTGATAGAAGGCGGAGAGTGCGCCGACCATCCCGCACAGCACCGCCATTGGATGCGCGTCACGGCGGAACCCGCGCAGGAAGAACTGCAGCTGCTCATGCACCATAGTGTGATAGGTGATCGAGCGTTTGAATTCCTTGTACTGCTCCTCATTCGGCAACTCACCATCGAGCAGCAGGTAGCAGACCTCCAGGAAGGTGCTTTTCTCGGCCAATTGATCGATCGGATAGCCGCGATGCAGCAGGACGCCCTGGTCGCCATCGATATAGGTGATCTTGGATTCGCACGATGCGGTCGAGGTGAAGCCGGGGTCGTAGGTAAATTCGTCAAGCTCGGCATACAGCTTGCGGATATCGATGACATCCGGTCCGAGTGTGCCGGATTTTACCGGCATTACCACGGACTTACCGTCCTGGGTGGTGAGGGTTACGGAGTGGGGGGCTGCCTTCGATGCGTCGCTCATGCTGTCACCATTCCCTGTTCGATGTCGGTTTGTTCCATCCTATCGACCATCACCACAATAGGCCGGTGCTATCGCTGAATCAATTCAAGCCTTCGCAGACGCAGCATCTTGAAGCCGCACCAAAGCCTCCTCGCGGCCGAAGATCGCCATCACGTCAAAGACCGGCGGCGAGACGGTCGTGCCGGTCAAGGCGGCGCGCAGCGGCTGCGCGATGTCGCCAAGTTTCATGGCGCGCCGCTCAGCCAGGGCCCGAATCCCGGCCTCCAGCGCTGCAGCATTCCATTCTGGTAGCGCGCTGAGCTCGGCCAGCAAATCCGGCCATAATGCCGAGGCTCCGGCGATCACGCCTTGCGCCTTGGCATCAAAGGCGAGGGGACGGGCGGTGGTGTAGATGCGTGCGGATTGGCTGAGGTCAACAAGCGTCTTTGCGCGGGTTTTCAAGCCGGCCATGCCCTGCAGCAGCCGTCCGGTGTCGACCGGTGTCAGGAAGCGGCCGATCGAGGCTTCGATCCGGGGCGCGATGAGGGCGACCAGGCGCTCATCGTCGGCGGATTTCAGATAATGCGCGTTCACGCTGTCGAGCTTGGCGAAGTCGAACCGCGCGGGCGAGCGGCCCACCGCCTCCAGCCCGAACCAGGCGATGGCCTGTTCGGTGGTGACGATCTCGTCATCGCCATGGCTCCAGCCAAGACGCAGCAGATAGTTCCGCAAGGCTTCCGGCAGATAGCCTAGGTCACGATAGGCGTCGACGCCGAGCGCGCCGTGACGCTTCGACAATTTGGCGCCATCCGCGCCGTGAATCAGCGCGATATGGGCAAAACGCGGTGTCGTCCAACCGGCTGCGCGATAGAGCTGCACCTGGCGGAAGGTGTTGGTCAGATGGTCGTCGCCCCTGATCACATCGGTGATCGCCATGTCATGATCATCGACCACGACCGACAGCATATAGGTCGGCGTGCCGTCGGCGCGCAGCAGCACCATGTCGTCGAGTTGCTCATTGGCGACGGTGACGCTGCCTTGAACCATATCCTCAACGGTAGTCGAGCCTTCAGTCTCCGCCTTCAGGCGAATGACGAAAGGAGCGTTTGCCGGAGCCTCCGACGGATCGCGGTCACGCCAGCGCCCATCATAGCGCTGCGGCAGTCCTGCGGCGCGTTGGTCGGCGCGCATCGCCTCAAGCTCTTCCGGTGTGGCGAAGCATTTATACGCCCGGCCCTCGGCCAGCAGGGTATGAGCGATTTCGGCATGGCGCTTGGCGCGGGCGAACTGGAAGACCGGTTCGCCATCCCAGTCGAGGCCGAGCCAGGATAGGCCGTCGATAATGGCGCCCACCGCATCCTCGGTCGAACGCGCCCGGTCCGTGTCCTCGATCCGAAGCAGGAATTTTCCGCCGTGATGGCGACTGAACAGCCAGTTGAACAGGGCGGTTCTGGCGCCGCCTATATGCAGATAGCCGGTCGGTGAGGGGGCAAAACGCGTGATCACGGTCATGGGGTGGGTATCGCTCGGTGTGTCTTGGAGACCCTGCATGTAGCATAGCGTCCGCGCGTCGCCAAACTGCTTCACCGTCTTGTGGATTCGGTTGTAGCTTTAAGCCATGAGCGCAACTCCACCGCATGGCATGAGTTGATGAGCGACTTAGCCCTCGACGCCAGTCAGGACGGCACCGGTCGGCTGCCGTCGGCGATTGGGCGGTCGCGGCTGATCCAGCATCTCGGACAGCAACTTCTGGCCGAGTCGGATCGCTGGATGCTGTGGCTGCCAGTCTTTTTTGGCGCCGGCATCGCCTGGTATTTCCAACTGACTTATGAGCCTCCGGCATTGGCGGCGCCGCTGATCTTTGGCCTGCTTCTGGCGACAACCTTGGCTTGCCGGCAGCGCCAGATGTGGTTCTGGCTGTTGCTGCCGCTGACTTTTGTCGCAGCCGGCTTCGGCGCGGCCGAATTGCGGAGCTATGTGGTTGCCGGGCCAATGATTGATCGCAGCATCGGCCCGACGACGGTCAGCGGGCGGGTTATCGAGGTCGATCTGACAAAGACGGGCCGGCGGCTCGCGATCGACCATGCGTGGATCACCGGCATTACCCATGACCGCACACCCGACGCCTTGCGGCTCAACGCGGCAGGATCCCTGGCGGCGACGGTGAAGGTCGGTGACTGGGTGCGCGTTCGCGCGATCGTCTCTCCAATTCCGCCACCGGCCATTCCAGGTGGCTTCGACTTTCAGCGGTTTTTGTATTTTGACGGCTTTACCGGCGGGTTTGGTGGGATCGGCAAGGTTTTGAGCACGCCCGTCCAGATGACGCCGCCGAGACATATCGGCGACGATTGGATGATCCGTCTGGCACGCGCCCGCGCGCAACTGACCGAACGGGTGATGGCGGCCTTGCCGAGCGATAGCGGGGCGGTATCGGCGGCGCTGATCGCGGG
>CAIZEE010000524.1 GCA_903931835.1 uncultured Elstera sp. | reverse complement strand
CGACGGCGTGAATGACGCCCCGGCCCTGGCCGAGGCGTCGGTTGGCATTGCCATGGGGACCGGGACCGAGGTCGCGATCCAAAGCGCCGGGATCACCTTGGTCAAAGGCGACCTTGCCGGCATCGCGCGCGCGATCGTCCTGAGCCGGGCGACGATGCGCAATATCCGCCAGAACCTCGTCTTCGCCTTCGCCTACAACGGAATCGGCATCCCGATTGCGGCGGGCATTCTCTATCCAGCCTTTGGCCTGCTGCTCAGCCCGATCATCGCCGCGCTCGCCATGTCGCTGAGCTCCGTTTCAGTGATCGCCAACGCCCTACGTTTGAGGACCCTCAAGCTCTGAAGGGGTCCGCTGAAGAGTCGCAGTCTGCTCGATGCGTTCGGCCGGAGGGGAAACACGGGCCACTCTCTGAACACCCGAGGACCGTTCCAATTTGCGGCGATCGAGCTCTACCCGCGGGCGCCCGAATTGCCCGCTTCAGTCCGGTGAGGATGGAAGGCGGCCATCCGCCAATCGCGAGGCGTCACTAGGGCCGTCCTTTTACGGCGGATCGATCGATTCCGTGCTGCTTCGACGGTCCCGTTCGCTCGGTATCGGCACCCCCCGTTAGCTCATCGAGGGCCAGGATTATCCGTCTCAAGAGGCTGGGGTCATCGCCGGGCATACCTTCCTCGACGGCGACGCTGACCTCGGCCGCGTCGTATTCCCATCTCCGCAGAATTTCGATCTTTTGGTCCGAGGCGATAGCCTGGTTTGTGAGGATATCCTCGGGGGCTCCGAATACGGAACTGGGGTCCAGCAAAGCCTTTTCGATATCGATCGCTGGCGGTGATCGGGCGTCTGCCATGGCCTGTCCCATCTAGAAGCTGCGAAGCTGGACCGATCGCGCGTGCGAGCGCCTAGTGGCTCAGTTAGACGATATCGTCCTCGGACTTCGGTGGTGCTGCTAAGGATCATAGGGATCGAAGCCCCCATATTCCTTCAATAAATGGCCCATTTCTTCAAATATTCGCGCGTATGTGGCGCGAAGTGCTGAGGTGTGATCTTTCGATGGTTGCCCCGGCGCATCTCCCGTATGGAAATTGTCACGGTCTATGATCTCAATATTCTTCAGGGCGATGGCGCGCTGTTCGCGGCACCATTCGACAAGATCAACAGGGTGTTCCGGAGGTTCGCTGGACATCTTAACAGCGTAGGCCGAATATAGGGCTCTATCAATCGTGCACCAGGGCTCTGCAGCCCTCGGCAATGAGCCGGCCCTCGCAGCCCGCATCGATCCTGCGACTTCCCAACCTCCAATGGTCGTCCGCGTGATCGCTAGACAGCGTCCGGCAGACTATCCCCGACATTATGGTCGTGAACAATCGAGACCTTTGTGCCTGGATCGGCGTCGGAGACGTCCACAGTCGCTCCCATCTGCTTTGCGAGGGCCTGCACGATACTGGTGCCCAGACCCGCCTTGGCGGGCGCCGAACCTTGCGGCATGCCGACGCCATCGTCTGTCACTGAAAGCGTCCAGTCGGGCGTGTGTGACTCATATCCGACGACAATGCTGCCGGCGCGTCCCTCGGGAAAGGCATGCTTCAAGGCGTTGATCACCAACTCGGTGACGATGAGGCCGAGGCTGACCGAGATATCTGCGGTGGCCACCCCTTCGTCCGTCTTGACTTCGAGGGTCAGTTTGTCGTGGTCCCGGATCATTGACGCGCCGATGCTGGCGCAAAGGTCGGTGAAGTAGGCGCGCAGTTGGACGTCTCCGACCCGGGATTGGGCCAGCTGGTGCTGAAGCGCGGCCACGGACATGACGCGGCTGTGCGCGTCAACGAGGTAGCCCCGCGCGGGCTCGG
>CAIZEE010000523.1 GCA_903931835.1 uncultured Elstera sp. | reverse complement strand
TTTGAGGCTCTTATCGTTGCCTTTGAATTCAGCTTGTTATCGCTGGGATGGTTTCAGACGTCACCGCGTGCGCCATGAAAAGGCGCACAGCCCGCCGCGACTTGTTGGCTCAAACGCCGGTCGAGGCCGGTGCGTCCGAAAGACCCCCGATAATCGATTCGTTAATGTTGATGAGGAACTCGAGGCTGACTTGTGTTCGATCCGGCTGTTCACACTCGCGGACAACCGCCATGCCGACTGACAGCAGGCGTGCGCGCAATTCCAAGGGAAGCTTGTTTTCATCGGCGGCCAAATCGGTCATCAGCACATACCACATTGACAGATTGTCGCTAACAGCCCGAATCCTCAGAATCTTATCGGCGGATGCGGCTGCGGCGCGCAATTGCTGCGTGATCCGCCCGATGACATCGCGTTCGGTCTCTCGGGGTGAGCGAACCGAACGATTGGCCTTATTATATGCGCCGACGCCCTGGGACGGACTTTGTTGCGCCGTGGTTGGCATTCGAATCGCCTCCTCTATTCACAAATGACACAAATCAGTTTCCCCAGTGCTTTTTTGTTCCCGTCAGATAGCTGAAGTCAGGGAGTGGAAGGCACTGGAAGATTGACGTGTTAGCCCATCATGCGTCGCGATAGGTTTAAGTTAGGTAAAGCTTCCGATCAGCTCGACGAGCTCATAGCCGCATCAGGCGCGAGAGTCTTCGAAATTAGTGAATCATTGGTAAATTTCATGCCGACCGAGCTTAATGTAACGGCTTAACATCGTCCCTGACTGATCTTTATTAGCGGCAATTTTGGTCAAATCGTCTGCTATGGAAGCAACAAGCGGCTGCCATGCCCAGGGCGCCTGCTGGCGCAGTACCCGCATGGTCGGGTACCAGGGTGACGCCTCGCCGGTCATAAGCCAGCGCCAACATCCGTTGAAGCGCGACAGCATCCAGACGGGTTTGGCCAGCGCGCCGACCAGATGGGCGACGGACGTGTCGACAGAGATCACCAGATCGAGATTCGCTACAAGCTCAGCCGTGTCCTGAAAGCTGTTGACGTCGCCCATCAGATCAATCATGCCCGTGTCGAAGGGGGCGTTTCTCGCCTGTGCGGCGGGCTCCCCCTTTTGCAGGCTGATCAGGCGAATTCCCGGTACGGAGAGCAGGGGTTCGAATTCGCGAAGCGCCATGCTCCGTCGGCGGTCGACTTCGATCGCTTCTGGAATGTGCCGCCGGCAGTCGCCAGCCCAGACCAAGCCGATTTTGAGCGCGCCGGCGGCGATCGCTGAATCGCCATTGAGCCGGGCGCCCCACGCAGCGACCCTTTGCGGATCGACGCTCAGATAGGGAAATTTGTTAGGAATGGAATGAAGCTCAGTCCGGAACGCCAGCGGCAGCGATAATAATGGGCAGTGTAAGTCGAACGGCGGCAGGTTATCGCCAGCCGGCCATGACGGATCAGTCGGGACAACCGTGATCCGATCGGAGCCGAAACTGGCCGAGATCAGCGAACAAAGGGCGGGCTGTACTTCAACAATGATCTGCTCTGGTTTCAGCGCCTCTACCAGGGGAATGTAACGGCAGAATTGCAGCGTATCGCCGAGCCCCTGTTCGGAATGCAGCAGGATGCGTTTGTCCTCAATGTCGCTGTCGCCAAGCCATAATGCACCCTTCAGTCGTCGAGGAATCGCCTGTACGCGGCCCGGATGCCAACGATATTCGTACTGGCGCCAACCGCGTCCGTAAGCGCCGTTTCGGAGTAGGGCGAGGGCAAGATTGAACTGTGCCGATATGAAGTCGGGGCGTATTGCTATTGCCGTCTCAAAGCTCTTGATCGCGTCGTCTTGTTGGCCCAGATCCTCCAATCCGTTGCCGAGATTGTAGTGGGCATCGGCAAAATCGGGCTTCAGACGAACCGCAATGCGCAATGCCTCGACGGCCTCGTCCAAACGATCGAGTTTCTGCAGCACCGTACCCAGCCCTGCATGGGCTTCGGCGTAACCATCATCGATCGACAGCGCCTGCTTATAGGCGGCAGCGGCTTCCGGAATGCTTTCAGCGTTGTGATAGGCATTGCCGAGGTTGAACCAGGCTTCCTTCAGCGTAGGATCGAGGGCCGTGACCGTCTGGTAGCGCTCGATCGCTGCCTTATGGTCGCCGCTTGCCTGTGAAAGCCGGCCCAGAGCAAACCACCAATGAACATGATTGGGCTCCAGTGAGACAGCCGTCATGAAGCTTTCCAACGCGGAGTCCGTGTCGCCGGATGCCTCGAGCGCGCGCGCCAGCATGGCATGGGCATCCGCTGATTCTATGTCCATGCCGAGACACTCGGTCGCTGCTTCGATCGCTGCGTCGTTCTGCCCGGCGTCCACCAGGCAATCGGCCAGCTCGAGGAGCAGACGCGCTTCGTTCGGCTGATGCGCACGAGCATCCTGAAGCGTGCTGATGGCTTCTGCGAATAATCCTCGCCGTTTCAGGCAGGCGGCCAGATTGATCGACGCCGCAGTAAACCCGGGCTGAAGTTTGAGTGCTTGGTTAAAACTGTCAGTCGCCGCCTCGTCCTGGCCGGTGCGTGTCAAGACATTGGCGAGATTGAAATAAGCCGAAGAAAACTCTGGCTTCAAAGCAATGGCTTGCCGGTAGCAGGCGGCAGCGTCGTCGTAGAGTCCCTTTCGATCGAGCACATTACCGAGATTGGAATGGGTTTCGGCGATGGTCGGTTGCAGGTCCAGCGCCGTGCGATAATGGCGCTCAGCCTCGTCCCATTGCCCGGTCGCGCTGAGAGCGTTCCCAAGATTGGCGTAGATCATGAACGTCGCCGGATCACGCGCGCGGCCCAGTCGTTGAAGCTCAGCGATCGCGCCTTGCATCAGTTGGACAGCATCCTGCGCCCGGCCATTCTCAAGGGCGAGGACGCCCAGCAAGTGCAGTGCATCGATTTGACGGGGCTCGAGCGCCAAGGCGCGGAGATAGAGATCTCGCGCCTCGGTCACCTGCCGTGCTTGGTGATGTCTTATCCCTAGCGCAATGAGGTCGGTGACAGACTGTCCCATATCCTCGTCATCCGCGCATGAGATCCAAGATTGATCATGGCAACCTTAAGGCACCGACGATCGCCGGCTCGCCGGTCGCCGCCTCACAATGGGCAAACTGCCATGACACGCAAACCCATCATGACAGGCTAAGCCATTCCCATATTGCGGCGTGCAGCGCAATCGCGAAACAGCCGCAGCTTAGACATAATCATGCCGCTGAAAAAGAAAAGCCCCGGGAGTTTCCCCCCCGGGGCTTCCTTTACGAACGCAGTTCCTACTTGAACAGCGAGAGCAGGACGTTCGGAGCCTGGTTGGCGATGCTGAGCGACTGCGTGCCAAGCTGCTGCTTGATCTGCAGGGCGGTCAGCGCTGCGCTTGCCTTCGCCAGATCGGCGTCGACCAGGGCACCAAGACCAGTGTTCAGCGCATCGCTGAGGTTCTGGTTGAAGGTCTGCTGGGTCGTGATCTTGAGGTTCAAGTCACCAACGAAGTTCAACACGGTAGCAACCGAACCGAGCACCGAACCAAACGTCGTCAGCAGCACGCTGCCGGCAACGGTGTAGTTGGTGACGGCGGTGCCGGCGGTGCTGATGCCTTGCAGCGCCGAGTTCACGTTGTACTGGGTGCCGGTGATCAGCAGCAGGTCGGCGTTGCCGTCCTGAACGACCGAGAGACCCGAGCCGTTGCTGAGGAGGTTAAGGCCGCCGTAGGTCGAGCCCTGAACGAAGGTCACCAGCTGAGCAACATAGTTGTTGTACTGCTGTTGGTACTGGGAAACCTGAGTGGTGCTGAGCGCGGCGTCGGCCAGATGGGTCAGCGTTGCGCGGATGTCGGACAGAACGTTCGACACGGCGGTGGCGCCGGCATTGGCGGTCTGCACGAGACCAGAGAAGTTACCCAGTTCCTGGTTCGCGGCAGCGACGCCAGTGATGTTCGAACGAACGGACTGAGCGATACCGAAAATGGCGCCGTTGTCGAGAGCGTCGGCAACGATGTAGCCGGTGCTAACCTGCTTCTGCGTTGCATTCAGCGCACGCTGAGTCGTTGACAGATTTTCAAGAGCGATCTGTGAGGCGGCATTGGTGTTGATCGAGGAAGTCATCTTTTTTCTCCTAGGTTACCGCAATTTTTGCAGCGTCCCGACTATGGCGATCACCAAACTCGATGTCAAGCAACTCAGTAATCGAAGAGCGCGGAGGGGTGAATAGTCGAAGTTATTAACAAGTTCTAAAGATCCAACTCTAATGGCGATACCCGGACATTGACAGTTATGTGGCATGATCACAAAGCAGAGTCGATGATTTCGAAGCGCTGCCAGAAGTTCTCATCTTCCCATGGGTCGTAGGGGACAAACCGTTTCTCTACAATATCTGGAATAAACCTGACCTGCTTATCATCCGCGAGAAGGGCTGCCATGCGTGAATAGCTGCTGTTGATGACAGTCAGCATGTCACAGCGGCTGAGCACATGGAAATCAGCGAAATAGCTGATGTGGTGCGCAATCAACTCCGACGCTGGCACACGCAACGGATTGTAGTCGCGAAAGCGCAGACTGAGATTGGGCTCATCCGAGGCAAACAACAAAAGCGGGCTCTC
>CAIZEE010000522.1 GCA_903931835.1 uncultured Elstera sp. | reverse complement strand
GCGCGCGACGGCAGCCAGCAGATACTCGGTCTCTTCGTCCGAAATCTCGACTTTGGCGGGATCGTCGGTGAAGGGCACGTCGGTCGTGCCGATCAGCGTGAAATCCTGCTCATAGGGGATCGTGAAGACGATCCGGCGATCGTCGTTTTGCAGGATATAGGCGTGATCGCCCTCGTACAGCCGGCGCACGATGATGTGGCTGCCCTTGACCAGCCGCAGACCATGCGCGCTGTTCACGCCCGCCCGGGCTTGCAGCACATCGGTAACCCACGGGCCGGCGGCGTTGACCAGGATGCGGGCGGTGACAAGGCGGCGCTCGCCGGTTTCCAAATCCTCCAACTCGGCCTGCCACAGACCGTCTACGCGTCTCGCACCCAGCATGCGGGTCCTGGTCACGATGGTGGCGCCGCGTTCTGCGGCGTCAAGCGCATTGAGCACGACCAGCCGCGCATCATCGACCCAGCAATCGGAATAGGAGAATGCCTGTTTCAGCGTCGTCTTGAGCGGCCGACCGACCGGGTCACGATCAAGACGCACCCGCCGGGAGGCGGGCAGGCTGCGCTTCCAGCAGAGATTATCGTAGAGCAGCAGACCGAGCCGGACCATCCAGGCGGGGCGCAGGCTCGGGTCATGCGGCAGGACGAAGCCGAGCGGCCAGATAATATGCGGGGCGAGCGCCAGCAATACCTCGCGCTCCATCAGCGACTCGCGCACCAGCCGGAACTCGTAATGCTCCAGATAGCGCAACCCGCCATGGATCAGCTTGGTGCTCGACGACGAGGTCGAACTCGCCAGGTCATTCTGTTCGCACAACAGCACCGACAGTCCGCGCCCGGTCGCGTCGCGCGCAATGCCGGCGCCGTTGATGCCGCCGCCGATAATCAGAAGGTCGTAGGTCTGTGACACGCTTCGCCGTCCGATGTCAGGAGATCACGGCATCGAGCCGACGCCTGGAATCTTCCCAGGCCTTGCCCGGCGTGGCGGCGATCAGATCGATCGTGTAGGGGTCGTTCGGCGCGTCCAGAACCTGTGCGACCAGCCCATGTTCGACGACCTTGCCGCGGCGCATCACCAGCACCTCGTCGGCGACTTGCGCTGCGACGCGCAGATCATGCGTGATGAACAGCAAGGTCAGGCGGCTCTTGGCTTTGATTTCGGCCAGCAGCTCCAGGATCTGCTTCTGCACGGAAACGTCGAGTGCCGAGACGCTTTCATCGGCGATCAGCACTTTGGGCCGCATGGCGAGTGCGCGCGCGATACCGATGCGCTGGCGTTGCCCGCCGGAGAACTCGCGCGGCTTGCGCTTCAACGCCGCCTGTTTTAAGCCCACCCGCTCGATCAACTCGGCCGATTGCACTTTGGCCGCACGCCGGTCGAGCCCACCCAGCATGCCGGCGCGAACCAGCAGATCGCCGACACTGCGACGCGGGTTGAGCGACCCATAGGGGTCCTGAAAAATCATCTGAATGAGCCTGCGCTGGCGCATCAGCGCCCGGCCGCTGATCGTCGCAAAATCATGGCCGGCGATGGTGATACCGCCCAGGCTGGGCTCGATCAGCCGCGTGATCACCTTGGCAAGCGTGCTTTTGCCCGATCCGGACTCGCCGACGATCGCCAGCGTCGAGCCCTCGGTCACGTTGATCGTCACATTATCCAACGCGGCGACCGGCCCGTAGAGCCGAGACAGGCCGCTGATGCAGATGATCGGTTCAGCGATCGGCCGGCAATCCTCGCCCCAGCGGAAATGCGGCACGGCGGCGATCAGCTTCTTCGTGTAGTCGTGCTGCGGATGGTTGAGGATGTCGGCGGCCGCGCCGATCTCGACCAGACAGCCATCCTTCATCACCGCGACCCGGTCGGCGATATCGGCGACCACGCCAAAATCATGCGTCACGAAAATGATGCCGTGACGATGCACGTCGCACAGCTCGCGAATCATTTTAAGGATCTGCGCCTGCGTCGTGACGTCGAGCGCCGTCGTCGGCTCGTCGGCCAGCAGCAGCAACGGCTCCATCACCAAGGCCATGGCGATAACGACGCGCTGGCATTGGCCGCCGGAAAGCTGGTGCGGGTAGCGCTTGGCGATCGCCTCGGGGTTGGGCAGGCGGATTTCGGTCAGCAAATGCAGCACGCGCGCCTGCCGGTCGGCCGGTTTCATGTCAGGCGCGTGGATCAGCAGCATCTCCTCGATCTGCTTGCCGATCGTCATGGCCGGGTTCAGCGAGGCCATCGGCTCCTGAAAGATCATCGCGACTTTGGAGCCGCGAATCTCGCGCAAGCCGCGCTCCGACAGCGTCGAGATATCCTCGCCGCCAAGGCAGATCCGGCCGCCGGTTTCGGCTAACCCCTGCGGCAGGGCGCGCATGATGGCGCTCAGCAGCACCGATTTTCCGGAACCCGATTCGCCGACGATGCACAGGATCTCGCCCGGCTTCACATCCAGGCTGACATCGTTGACCGCACGCTTGCGATCGCCGCCACCGGGCAGCGCAACCGACAGGTTTTCAATACTGAGAACGGGGGCGGTCATGGCACTTGCGGCTCCGTCTCAGCAGCCGCGATCGGCAGATGCTTCTTCTCGCGCAAACCATCGGCGAGCAGTGACAGCCCCAGCATGAGCGATGAAATCGCGATGCAGGGAAACACGACGACATGCGGGAAGCCGATCGCGATGGCGCGGCCGGCATTCACCATGCCGCCCCAATCCGGCGTTTCCGGCGACAATCCCAAGCCTAGGAACCCCAGCACGCCGATGGTGATCGCGGTGTAGCCCAGTCTGAGGCACGCATCGACGGTGAGTGGCCCGGACGCATTGGGCAGAATATCGACCAGCATGATGCGGATCGAGCTTTCGCCCTGGGTGATCGAGGCCAGCACAAAATCGCGGTCGCGCAGATCGATCGCGACCGCCCGGACGACGCGGAAAATCGCCGGTGAATTGGCGAAGGTGACGGCCAGCACGATGTTGATGCCGGACGCGCCCAATTTGGTGATCAGCAGGATGTAGAGCACCAGCACCGGAAACGACAGCACGACATTGCCGCCAAAGGACAGAAGGCGGTCGATCCGGCCGCGATAGAATCCGGCAACCAATCCGGTCGCGATGCCGATCGTATAGGCAACCAGCGTCGCCAACCCCGCCCAGACCAGCACGGTGCGGGCGCCGAAGATGAGGCGGGACAGGATATCGCGGCCGAGCTCGTCGGTACCGAGGACAAAGAATTGGCCGGTCGGGCCGTGGCTGAGCGGGAATTCCAGCGGCGTCATCGACCGCAGCGGGTCGTAGGGCGCCAACCAGCCCGCAAACAGCGCGCACAGGATCCATGGCCCGATCAGGATGGCGCCGGCAGCGATGGAAAACTGGCCCGCCCTCATTCCGCTGGCTCCGCCGCGGCCGTCGCCACCGGCCGCTTGATGCGTATCCGCCGCGCCGGGAATTGATGGCGCGGGTCGAGCCTTGCGTAGATCAGGTCGGATGCCAATTGGGTCGCAAGGACGGTGATGACGCTCATCATCGAGCAGGCTTCGATG
The DNA here is from genome assembly GCA_903931835.1 of uncultured Elstera sp. GTDB lineage: Bacteria > Pseudomonadota > Alphaproteobacteria > Elsterales > Elsteraceae > CAIZEE01. Next base: position 771 of record CAIZEE010000522.1, on the reverse strand, counting down.
ATCGCGATATCACTGTTGAGCCCCGCCTCGTAGAGCAGCGAGCCGAAACCGGGATAGGCAAAGAACACCTCGACCACGATCACGCCCGACAGCAGCCAGGGGATCTGCAGCATGATGACCGTGACCGGGGCGACCAGCGCGTTCCTGAGCGCGTGGCGGAAGATGATCCGCAAGGGCGACGCTCCCTTCATTCGGGCGGCACGGATATAGGGTGTCGCCATCACGTCGATCATCGAGGCGCGGGTGATGCGGGCGATATAGCCGGAGGAATAGAGCACCAGCACCATTGTCGGCAGCACCAGCTCGCGAACCGAAAACCCGCCGGTCATGGTGCTGGCGCCCGGCAAGGCATGCAGCCAGAACACAAAGATCGCCGACAGAAATACCGAGCTCGCGAATTCCGGGATGGAGGTCGTAGCAACACAGGCGAGCGAGACGACCCGGTCGACCGTCGTGCCTGCCTTGACGCCGGCCAGGATGCCGAGCGACAGGCTGAGCGGCACCATCACCAGCATCGCGGATGTGGCAAGGATTCCTGTGCGGATCAGCCGTTCCGGCAGGATCTCCCAAACCGGCGCCTTGTAATGGGTCGACATTCCCCAATCGCCGGTCACGAAATGCCCGAGCCAGCGCAAATAGTGCCATAGGAACGGGTCGTCATAGCCGTGCCGATGCAGCCAGAGTGCGCGCTGCGCATCGGTCGAGAACTGGCCCAATGCCTTTGCCGCAACATCGGCGCTGTCCAATTCCAGCACGCCATAAACAATGAAG
>CAIZEE010000521.1 GCA_903931835.1 uncultured Elstera sp. | reverse complement strand
GCTATGCCGATGTCGTGCAGGGCCCGTGGATGATGGAGCAGATGCGCCTGCAGGCCGAAAAGGTCGGCACCGAGATCGTCTATGACCTGATCGTCGATGTCGATTTCCAGACCCGCCCGTTCCGGGCGACCGGCGATAGCGGCACGCTCTATACTGCCGATGCCGTGATCATCACGACGGGGGCCAGTGCCCGCTGGCTCGGCATCCCGTCTGAAGAAAAATTCCGCGGCTTTGGCGTTTCGGCCTGTGCGACCTGTGATGGGTTCTTCTTCCGCGGCAAGAACGTCGCCGTGATCGGCGGCGGCAATACTGCGGTCGAGGAGGCGCTGTATCTGACCAATCACGCGGCCAAGGTCACGCTGATCCATCGCCGCGACCATCTGCGCGCCGAGCAGATCCTGCAGACGCGCCTGCACCATAATCCCAAGATCGAGATCATCTGGAACCACGCGGTCGAAGAAATCCTTGGTGAGACCTCGCCCCCCGGCGTGACCGGCCTCAAACTGCGCAATGTCAAGGACGGGTCTGAGCAGATCCTTCCCGTCGACGGCATGTTCGTCGCCATCGGCCATGTGCCGGCGACCACCGTGTTCAAGGGTCATATCGAGATCGATCCGGACGGCTATATCCGCACCGCACCGGATTCGACCGCGACTAATATCCCCGGCATCTACGCCGCCGGCGACGTCAAGGACCGGGTCTATCGTCAGGCGGTCACTGCCGCCGGCATGGGATGTATGGCGGCGCTGGAGGTCGAGCGCTATCTCGCCCATCAGCCGTTGCAAGCGGCGGCCGACTAGGGGTGGGGCACTAACATGGATTGGGACAAGCTGCGCGTCTTCCTGACGGTCGCCGAGGCCGGCAGCTTCACCCATGCCGGCGATTCGCTGAATTTGAGCCAATCGGCGGTCAGCCGCCAGATCAGCGGGCTGGAAGAAAGCCTGACCGTGCCGCTGTTCCACCGCCATGCGCGCGGCCTGATCCTGACCGAGCAAGGCGAACTTTTGTTCCGCACCGCCAAGGAAATCTTCGCCAAGCTCGCCATGGCCGAAGCCATGTTGACCGAGAGCAAGGATCGCCCAAAAGGCCCGTTAAAGGTCACCACCACCGTCACGTTCGGATCAAGCTGGCTCGCCCCGCGCATCTCGGAATTCCTCGAGCTCTATCCCGATATCCAGCTAACCTTGCGCGTCGACGATAACGAGCTTGATCTCGGCATGCGGGAGGCGGATGTCGCCGTGCGCATGACCCTGCCGCGCCAGTCCGATCTGATCCAGCGGCATCTGGTGACCTTCCATTTCCATCTTTATGCGAGCCAGGCCTATCTGCGCCGCCACGGCACGCCGCGCTCGATCGAGGATCTGAAAGAGCACCGGCTGATCACCTATGGCGAGCAATCCGGCACGCCGCCCTTTCCCGGCGTCGACTGGATCGTCGGCGTCGGCGGCCAGAACCTGGCGGATCGGCTGATCCTGCGCGTGAACAACTATCTGGCGATCCAGCATGCGGTGCATGCCGGTGCCGGCATCGGCACGCTGCCGGATTACATGGCGCGGGATGATTCGACATTGGTGCGCGTGCTGGAGGACACCACGCCCCCGGTGGTGCCGGCCTATTTCGTCTATCCCGAGGAGCTTCGCAACTCCAAGCGGATCGCCGTTCTGCGTGACTTCCTGCTGCGCAAAGTCGCAGAGGATTCATTTTAGGCGGACCCAAGTGCCTCGGCCGCACGTTATGCCTATCGACCCGATAAGCCTAACCCCGCAAAGGTGATCCATGCCGCGGTTGAGAATCCGCCACGTCACGGTCTATCGCTATGCGAGGCCGGTCACGCTTGGCGAACATCGCATGATGTTCCGCCCGCGCGACAGCCATGATCTGAAGCTGCTGGACACGCATCTCGCGATCAGCCCGTCGCCGTCGCGGCTGCGCTGGCTGCACGACGTGATGGGCAATTCGGTTGCCATTGCGGAGTTCGATGCCAGCACCGACGAGCTGCGTTTTGAAAGCGAGATCGAGCTTGAGCATTTCGACTCAAGCTCGCCCGAATTTCCGGTCGAACCCTATGCGCTCTATTTCCCGTTCAGCTATGCGAGTGAGGAATTGCCCGATCTCGGGCGATCGATCGAGCGCGGGGCACCCGATCCGGAGCATCGCGTCGACCAATGGGCGCGGAGTTTCCTCGACACCCATGGTGAAGGCAGCCCGCGGACGCTCGATATTCTGGCGCGGATAACCCAGGCCATTCAAGCCAATTTCCATTACGGCATGCGCCATGAAGAGGGCGTGCAGTTGCCTGCGGAGACGATCATAAGCGGCTCCGGCTCCTGCCGGGATTTCGCGTTTTTGATGATGGAGGCGGTGCGCTCGCTCGGCCTCGCGGCCCGCTTTGTCAGCGGCTATCTCTACTCACCGGATCGTGATGGCGGTGGCAATGTCGGCGGCGGCGCCACCCATGCCTGGGTGCAGGTCTATCTGCCTGGCACCGGCTGGATCGAGTTCGATCCGACCAACGGCATTGTCGGCAATCGCGATCTGATCCGTGTCGCGGTGGCGAGAGATCCCCGTCAGGCAGTACCGCTGACGGGGAGCTGGACCGGTTTGCCGGGCGATTATCTCGGCATGGATGTCGATGTATCGGTTACGCAGCTGTGAGCTTGGCGCAGGCCCGCTGAATGCGGGTGCACGCTTCGGTCACCAGATCGGTCGCGGTCGCATAGGAGATGCGGAAATAGGGTGACAGGCCGAACGCATCGCCCTGAACCACCGCCACGCCCTCTTCCTCCAGCAAATAGCTGACGAAATCGAGATCGGTCTTGATGATGCTGCCGGCCGGCGTCTTCTTGCCGATCAGCCCGGCGCAGGACGGGTAGACATAGAACGCGCCGTCCGGCTTGGCGCAGGTCAGACCTTCCGCCTTGTTCAGCATCTCGACGCAGATATCGCGGCGCTTGACGAACTCGGCATTGCGCTCAGCGATGAAATCGAGCGAGCCGCTGAGGGCAGCAACCGCTGCGGCCTGCGACACGGAGCTTGGGTTCGAGGTCGATTGCGACTGGATGATCGACATCGCCTTGATCAGCGCCACCGGCCCACCGGCATAGCCAATGCGCCAGCCGGTCATGGCATAGGCCTTGGACACGCCGTTACAGGTCAACGTGCGGTCATAAAGCTTCGGCTCGACCTGAGCGATCGTCGAGAATTTCCAATCGTCATAGGCCAGATGCTCGTACATATCGTCGGTCATCACCCAGACCTGCGGGTGGCGCAGCAGCACCTCGGCCAGCGCCTTCAGCTCCGCCTCGCTATAGCCGGCACCGGTCGGATTGGACGGCGAGTTCAGGATCAGCCATTTGGTCTTCGGGCTAATCGCGGCTTCCAGCGCCTCCGGCCCAATCTTGAACCCGGCGTTTTCGCCACAGCGCACGATAACCGGCGTGCCCTCGGCCAGCTCCACCATGTCGGGATACGACGTCCAGTAGGGTGCCGGGATGATGACCTCATCACCCGGATCGAGCGTCGCCATCAGCGCGTTGTAGAGCACCTG
>CAIZEE010000520.1 GCA_903931835.1 uncultured Elstera sp. | reverse complement strand
CAGCATGGAATTCGCTCCATGCTGAACCGGACAGCCGTGACCGAATTGGCTGGATTTCGCCGATCTTGTGCTTACTCCCCACCATGATTTCGACGGATGCTGCGCACGGTCCACCAGACGAAGGCGGCAATAAAGGGGATGAGGATCGCCCTGGCGACGATGGGATCGACATGAATCCCCGCCTGATGCGCTCCTGCAAAGATATGCCTGAATATGCTTGAAATATACTAGGTGATCGCGGCGACGGAGAGACCCTCCACCGACTGCTGGAGGCGCAATTGCAACTGCACCCTTTCGCCCATCTGCCGCAGCAGGGCGCCGTTCTGCGCCTCCACTTCGGTATCGACGCGTGTGCGCAGCAATTGCGCGGCGCGCGCCAGCTTGCGCGGCAGGTCGGCCTGCCGCGCCGTCAGGCTCTCAGGCGACGGCGACAACAGGGTTCATCAAGTATGCAGAACGCGCGGCCAAACGTTCCCGGGTCTTCGTCGGCACCTGCCGGTGCGCCTTGGCGCGTGGCAGCGGCAATTCCGCAATGCTGCAACCCTCGGGGTACAGAGCGAGATGCTCCTCCCAATTGTCGAAGGCCGCACGATCGGCATTGTCGACGAATGTTTCCGCCGGCACACCCTCCGCCAGGATCAGCGAATGGTCGGCCAATTCGACATGATAGTAAGTGAATACATTTGGCAAATCCTGCTCGCGCCGGATCGTGGCGCCGTTGACGAGCGCGCCGGCATGGATCAGCACCTCGTCTACCAGCAAGGCGTGGCCGGGAGAGACAAGCAGATCACGGACCGGTTGATTCTCCCCCAGCGCGCCCGCCGTGATCCGAATGGGTAGCGAATGCAGCGGGTCGGCGAAGAGGGTCGCCACGGTCTGGCGGCCGATCCAGCGCACTGGCATCGCCTTGCCGTCGGACGTGAGGACGAGATCGCCAATTTGCAGCGTCTCGACCGCAACATCGCCCTCTGGTGTGCGGATGAGGGTGCCTGGATAGAAGCAAAGATTATAGTCTGTGCCCGAATGGAGAGTGGCGGTATAACCTTTATCCGAAGCCCTGACCGAACTAAAAAAGTAGTTTTTACCGCCCGTGCTGGCGTAAAAGCCGCTAAGCCCACCCGCTGTGGCTGTGCCCTTATACGTATATATCGTCGAGCCTACAGTGAAAGTCTCATTCGGAACCAGTTGGTAATTGGTCGCTGTTACTGTGCTGGCTGCCGGCCCGGTTTCCGACCCACTGAACGTATGGGCGTCGTCCATCAGATAAATGTAATATGGGCTGAAGTTGGATGCCATTTGTACCTCCCAAGAATCACTCATACGTGACTAGCCGGAGAAGCGCCTACGTCGCCTATCCGAGCTTGAGAAATGTAGGCTAGACAGATGCACTTTATAGGGACTTGCCAGCGAAGGAAGAAGGACAGCATCGCCAAATCGCGGGACCCCATTATCCCAGCTGAGCGGATCGCCCCAATCGCCGTTGTGGGCTCCGCCGGTCCAGGTCGTCGCCGTGTTAGCCTCCCGATCACTCTTTGAGTTGGAGATTCACCCGAAAAATTCTAACT
>CAIZEE010000519.1 GCA_903931835.1 uncultured Elstera sp. | reverse complement strand
TGCTGCGTCGGGGGAGAGTCAGGCATATCCACCAATATCCGGATATGTTCGGCCAGCACATTTGGCTGAATCGGCTTCATCAAAGAGATATCGACGCTTTCGAGCGATAACGGCTCATCGGTAGCGAGCTCGCCAAATCCGGTGCATAGGACGGTTCGCAGATTGGGGCGAATAAGTCGCATCTTCTTCAGCAATTCGGTCCCGCGCATACCCGGCATGACTTGATCGGTGATGACCACATCCCACAAATCAGGCTCTTCTTCGAAGAGTTCCAGCGCCTCGTTCGGATCGTTCGAACAGGCGACCTCAAAGCCGATACGCTCAAGCCCGATCGTAAAGACATCCAAGATGTCCTGTTGATCATCAACCACGAGGATGCGTTCGCTGCCCTTTAAGGTCGCTTTCGGTACGCTCGGTAAGGCCTTCACCGTATCGTCGGCCTCTGCCTCCCGCTCATAGGGCAAATAAATGGCAAAGCGGGTGCCGACGCCGACCTCGCTATCGACCACCGAATAACCCCGATAGGCGTGGACGATGCCGTCGACGATCCACAAGCCGAGTCCGGTTCCTTCCTTGCGGCCCTTGGTCGTGAAAAACGGCTCCATAATCCGTTTCAGCGTATCGGGGGCCATGCCCGACCCGTTATCGCGTACCTCAAGACACACGAATTGACCGCCGGGCGCCGGCTTGGCGCTGATCACCCGCGACTGACCGGGGGAAAACCATTCGTCGAGATACTTTTGCGACATTTTGACGATGCTAAGCTTGATGGATAGCCGGCCGCGCCGTCCGCCCAGGGAATCGCTCGCATTGACGCAGAGATTGACGACCAAGCGCGAGATCTGCCCCTCATTGGCGACCAGCCGCACCGGACGATCGCCCAGATCGTAATGCATCTCGGTTGTCGACGGCAGCGTTGGGCGCAATAGGTCGCGCGTCTCGGCGATCACGTTGCGCAAATCGATCAATTCGCGGCCGAGCCGGTCGGCGCTGGCAAAGGATAATATCTGGCGAACCAGGGATTTCGCGCGGTCACAGATCTTCAGGATTCGCTGCGCGTGACTCTGCAATACCGGCTGATCGCTCAAATCCTCGGTCAGGAAACCGGCAAAGCCGATAATGGCGCCCAGCAGGTTATTGAAATCATGGGCAACTCCGCCCGCAAGCTGCCCGATCGCCTCCATCTTGCCCGCCTGGACAAGCTGCGCCTGCAGCGCCTCCGCCTCTGTCTTGCGCTTGACGAGTTCGGTCACGTCGACGCCGATCGTACCGATGCTCTGCAGCTTTCCAGCCGCATCATGGATACCGAAGTTGGTCAGCTGGATGCTGCGCAACCGCCCCCGAAGCGGCACATTGGTGATGTAGCGCGACACGGGCTGGCCGGTCTCGATAAGCTTCTGCCTGTCACGATCGCTGATGTGCTGCTGCTCAGACGGCAAGACATGGGCTCTCAATTCCCGCACGTCTTTGCCGATGAACTGCATGATCTCAGGTCCGTATAGCTCTTCGTAACGGCGATTAAGCAGCGTGATCTTGTCATCCAGCGTACGGATCGCGAGCGTCAGCGGCAGATTGTCCACGACGGCCCGGAACCTGGCATACTCATTAGCCTTGGCGATTTGCAGCTGCTTCAGTTGCTCGTCCCACAGAATGAGCGAGCCGAACGCCATCATGCCGATCGGGTTGACGACGAGCAGCGCGAGCGCCGCTTCAGCCGCCGCCGTCATGATATCGGCGTTCCACGGCAGAAACATCCAACTGACGAACGACACAGCGGTCGAGGCAAGGCTGATCCAAAAAAGCTCGATGAGCGATGGCAGCCTCGATCGCCGCGCGAAGTACCGGGCCGCGAGAAGGGCGACGAGAAACAAGGGACAGGCTGCTATTACGCCCGCGACCGCACCGACACCGCCGACATAAATCCGCATAATCATCACACAAGCCGTGACGACCGCGCCGACAATCGGACCGGAGAAGATCGTCGCAAGCGGAACCAGGATAAATCTGGCATCGGTCAGGACGCCTGCGGGTGCGGTTCCCGAAACCATGGTGTACACGGTCATCAGGCTTAGCACCGCCGCCTCGATCACCAACTTGACCTTGTTATCCTGCTCGCGCGGCCCCCGGCGCACCCAGCAATAGGCCGCGACGCCGCAGATCAGCACTGCCAAATTCTTCAGCAGTACTAGGGCGATGGCTAGGCTTTCTACACCGATCATTGAGGCCCCTTAGGCAAGGCGATCTCTTGAGAGTAACAAAATAACTGCGCCGCACCGCGCGCGCACAGGTTTGTACAGGATAGCCCCTAAGTTTGCTGATTTTGCCGCCCTGCGACCATTTGGACAGACAGCTGACCTAAGCGGAAGGTCACAAAGATGCGAGTCGTAGCCGCACCGAGGGGTGTCTAAAACCTTTGCGAGGTGCTGACAAACTTAATGGCAGTGAGAGGAACGGGGGCTTGGCCTTATGGTCTCGGTCAAATCTACCTTATGAAAGAGCCCCCCAAATTGCTCCCACCCTATCGTATCTCTGTGATCGATGACGACATCGACTTCCTGGACTTTCTCCAAACCTATCTAGACCGGCTTGGCTACGGTTCGCATTCCTTTAAAGCCCCGATTTCGCCGGAAGATTTGAAGCGGGCGCTGGATTCGGACCTGATCCTGGTCGACCTGTTCATGCCGCGTTTCGACGGTCTGGAATTCCTGCGTGAGGCGACATCCAACAACGCCTCGCCGCCGATCATCATGATGACCGGCCACACGGAATATCTTTATGGGATTTATCAGCGCGCCAGCAAAACCTTGGGTGCCGTCCAGATGATCGCCAAAACCGAATTGGTGACCCATCTGCCGGAGATACTGGCCCGCCACATACCCGTGCCGGCGAGGGAATAGCCTTACCGGTTAGCGGGAGGGCTGCCAGCAGATCAGTGCCGGCATCGATGGAGCTCTGGCGATCGCAGCCAGCGTCCGTCAATACGTTTGGTGACGTCGGCGATCGTGGCACGATGCTCAGTCATGCCAGGTCACTCCATCGCGTTCCGTCAGCGCAATGGCGGCTGACGGCCCCCAGGTGCCGGCGGCATAGGGCTTGGGCGTCATATCATTGACCGCCCAACCGCGCCTGATACCGTCGATCCAGCGCCATTGTGCTTCAACCTCATCCCGGCGCACGAACAGCGTCGAATCGCCCTCTATCAGATCGAGCAATAAACGCTCATAGGCGATCCGGCGCCGCCCTTCGGTGAAGACATTCGCGCCGAGGTCGAGCGGTACCGCGTGCAATCGAATGCCGTCCCGGTCGAGCCCCGGCTGTTTTGACATCACCATCAGCCGGATATTCTCATCGGGCTGCAAGCTTATGATCAGCCTGTTCGGCTGAATGACGGCACCCCGCTCGGCAAAGATCGAATGCGGCACCGGCTTGAACTGGATCAGGATTTCCGATTGGCGCAACGGCAATCGTTTGCCCGTACGCAGATAGAACGGCACGCCGCGCCAGCGCCAGTTATCGACATGCGCTTTCACCGCGACGAAGGTCTCCGTCCCCGACACCCTGGTCAGTTCCTCCGAATATCCCGGGACAATCTGGCCGCCAATGGCCCCTGGGCCATATTGACCGATCACGGTATGGGTCGAGGCCGTCGCCGCATCGATCGGACTAAGCGAGCGCAAAACCTTGACCTTTTCATCGCGGATCGACTGTGCGTCGAAATGGGCCGGCGGCTCCATGGCGACCAGCGCCAGCAATTGCAGCATATGGTTCTGCACCATGTCGCGCAAAGCGCCCGCCCGGTCGTAAAACTCGACCCGTCCCTCAAGACCGACCGTCTCGGCAACGGTGATCTGCACGTGATCGATCTCGCCCGCATTCCACATCGGCTCGAACAACCGGTTGCCAAACCGCAAGGCGAGGAGGTTCTGGACGGTTTCCTTGCCGAGATAGTGATCGATCCGAAAAATGCGCTGTTCGGGGAAGATCGCGGCAACGGAATCGTTGATCTGGCAGCTCGTCTCCAGGCTGTCGCCCAACGGTTTTTCGAGTGCTAAGCGCACATTGCCATCGGTCAGACCGGAAGCGCTCAAGCCATCAATCGTGACGCCGAACAAGGACGGTGCGGTCGACAGGAAAATCGCAAGACCACGATCAGTCGGCCCAACCGCCTCGACAAGACCGGCGAAATCCTCAGGCTTGGTGGCGTCAACCGGAACGTAGCGCAGCCGCGCCAGAAAGCGGTCAACCGTATCGGCGGTCAACCGCCCGGTATCAATGAACCGGTTGAGCGCTGCCTTTGCGAGGCTGCGAAATTCGGTGTCGTCATGGTCGCTCTTAGCCGTCCCGATGATCGACATGTCGCCGGGCAGCAAGCCATCGGCATGCAGGCCGTAAAGCGACGGCAGCAGCATGCGCTGCGACAGATCTCCCGTGGCGCCAAACAGAAGAAGGGACGAAACCGCCGCAGCCATCGATCCTCACTTGCCTAACTGTCTCACACACTCTCATCACGTAATGACGCCTGGGTAATGAACAAGGCGCCGATCAATCCATCGCAAGCTAGCCGGCGAAGCGATGGTCGGGCAGTCCCGGCACGTCGACCCGGAAGCTGAATATTCCACCCGATAGCGGATTTGCCGCCAACTCCTCCTCGCTCAATCCCTGGCGCGCCGTCGTCACATAGGCGGTTTTGAGGTCACCGCCGCCGAACGCGATCATCGTGCAATTCAAGGCCGGGACTCGGATTTCGGCGACGATCTCACCATCTGGCGAAATGCGAACGACACGGTTGCCGGCGTAGAGGGCGGACCAGTAGAACCCAGCCTCGTCGACGCTGGCGCCATCAGGGCGCCCCTGGCCAATGGGAAAGCTGATCAAAGTCCTGGGTGTACCGATCGTCCCCTCATTCAAATCAAACGGATAGGCCTGCACGACGTGCTTGGGCGTATCGGCCCAGTAAAGCCGGCGCTCATCAGGGCTGAAGGCAAGGCCGTTCGCAGTTGTCACCCCTTCAGCCATCCGGCGAATGCTGAGATCGGGGTCAAGCCGGTACAAGGCGCCATTCGCCAGTTTCTTCGTCCCATCCAGCGTGCCGGCCCAAAAGCGCCCCAGACTGTCACAGCGTCCATCATTGAAACGGTTTTCGGGGCGATGCGCCTCAACCTGAGGCAGGATCGGTTCGATCTCGCCATCAAAGTGATCGAGTAGCGCAAATCCGTCTTCAAGACCAAGAACGAAGCCGCCGGACCGCCGCAAGGCAAAGCATGCGAGCTTCTGGGCAAAACCGCGTGAGATATCGGTGCCGGTCGCCGGGTCGAAGCAATGCAGCAGGCGCGCTGGTATATCGACCCAATAGAGTTTTGACTCATCCGCCGACCAGCGCGGGCATTCCCCCAACGCCGCCTTGGCGTCCAGCACGCAGTCGATCTGGTGAAATTCTTGGCCCACTACCGCTCCCAGGCCGGTGGCGTCGGCAGGCGTTCGACCAGGGAGGACAGCCCTTCCGCATAGGTCCCCCGCAAATCGGTCCAATAGGGATTCTGATCCTCCAGCGTCGCGAAATTGCTCACCGAGAAACTATCCGCCTCATAGCGCAGGATATCGATCGGCAAGCCTACCGACAGATTGCTGCGGATCGTGGCGTCAAAGGACAGCAAGGCTAGCTTCGCCGCCTCGTCGAGCTTACTGGCTGGACCCAAAGCGCGGTCGAGGATCGGTTTGCCGTATTTGGTTTCGCCAATCTGTAGAAAACAAGAACGATCCGAAGCCTCGATAAAATTGCCGGCCGAATAGATCTGGAACAAGCGCGGCGCCTCGCCGGCGATCTGCCCGCCGACCAGGAAATTGCCCGATGGATCGCCATAGGGTTCGACGAAGCGGCCATCGCGGGCAATCACCTCCCGCAATTTTTGGCCAACGATATTGGCAACGTCGAACATCGTCCGTGCGGCAAAGACATCATGGGTGAGGTCGCCTGAGCCGGCCTCCTCTCGCAGCGTCGTCACCACCGACTGGGTGGTCGCAAGATTGCCAGCCGACAGGATGGCGATGACGCGGTCGCCCGGAATCGTGATGAGCTCAAGCTTGCGGACGCGGGCCACCTGGTCGATACCGGCATTGGAGCGCGAGTCCGAGGCCATCACGAGGCCCGAGGGCAGGAGTATCCCAAGACAATAGGTCATATCGGCTTCTCCCTTACCTTCCCGCCTTTTGGCGGTCCGGTTCTTTGTTTGTGCATCGACTTTAGCCCCAAGTTTCTGCAAACGTGAGGAAAACGCGTCGGGGAGCCGTCTCTATGGATCAAGTGCCGGATCTGGCAAGCATCGTCACGACGGTCTGCCAGGACATGGAAACCCATTTAGGCCGCGGTCGGGTCGCCGATTATATCCCCGCCCTTGCCCGTGTCGATCCACGCCATTTCGGCATCGCCATCGTGACCTGCGATGGTCGCATCGCAGCGGCGGGCGATGCCGATCTCACGTTTTCCATTCAAAGCATCTCCAAGGTTTTCACGCTAACCCTGGCGCTCGACAAGCTGGGCGCCGATCTGTGGGACCGGGTCGGGCGTGAGCCATCGGGGTCGCGCTTCAATTCGATCGTCCAGCTTGAGCAGGAAAAGGGCATTCCGCGCAATCCGCTGATCAACGCTGGGGCTCTCGTCGTGACGGACACGCTGCTGGAGGGCGGCGACGCGTCGGAGACGATCGCCAAGATCGCTGATTTCATGCAGCGCCTGGCCGATGACGACAGCGTGTCGATCGACGCGGAGGTGGCGCAATCGGAGGCTGAGACCGGGTTCCGCAATGCCAGCCTCGCCAATTTCCTGCGCGGTTTTGGCAATCTCAAAGGGCCGATCGACGATGTGCTGCGCGTCTATTTCAATCAATGCGCCCTTAGCATGACCTGTCGTCAGCTTGCCCGCGCCGGGCTGTTCCTGGCGAATAACGGCGTCGATCCGCTCAACCATACCCGCGTGACGACCGCCGGCCGGACGCGACGGATCAACGCGCTCATGATGACCTGCGGACATTACGATGCGTCGGGTGACTTCGCTTTCCGAGTGGGCCTCCCCGGCAAAAGTGGCGTCGGCGGCGGCATTCTGGCGATCGCACCCGGACGCGCTGCCATCGCGGTCTGGTCGCCCGGGCTCAATGCGGCCGGCAATTCCTATGTCGGGGCATTGGCGCTGGAACGGCTGGTTTCGCTGACAGGATGGTCAGTGTTTTAGGCGGGTTTTTTGGGATCGGTTTCGGTCTTTAGCGCGTTCTGGGTCGGTAGCGCGCTTGCCCCCCGGGGGCCAGGGTCGGTGATGTGCAGACGACCAACCTGAACCTGATTACGCCCACTTTGCTTGGCGACGTAAAGCGCCTGATCGGCGCACTCGATCAGCTGTTCAGTTGTCGCATGACGAATATAGGCGGACACGCCGATGCTGACGGTGCATTGCAGAACGCGCCCGTCCTGGCCTTCTATATCAAGCTTGCCGATCGCTTCACGGATATATTCCGCCGCCTTTACAGCGCCCGCCTCATCGGTCTGCGGCAGGACCACGATGAATTCTTCACCGCCATAGCGGCATAAGATATCGGTCGGCCGCAGCTTTTTCCGACAGGCCTGCGCCACAACCTTGATCGCTACGTCACCGGTTTGATGGCCGTAAGTGTCGTTAATCTTCTTGAAGTGATCGATATCGAGCATCAGCAACGACAGTTGCGTGCCATAACGCTCCGCCCGCTTCTCCTCGATATTCATCAGCCCCATGAAATGCCGGCGATTGAATGCGCCGGTCAACGGGTCGGAGGTCGATAACTGGAACAGCGTGCGCTCGACCGCAGTGACGCGGGACACCATAAACGCGACGCCCGACATAACGGCAATCATACAGCCACGGTTGGCCCAGGTGCCGGGATCGGATTGCCCACCCGGCTCCAGCAACGCGCTGAAGATCGCGGCGGAAATGGCGGAAATCAAAACGAGCAGGGTCGCCCAATCGCGTTTTACCGGATAGATGATCACAAGGGCGAGTGCCAGCAGATAAGATTCGTTGTAGTCGGACGAACTCCTGACATCTTCTAGGAAAACGAGGACGCAAAATACCAGCGCGAAGGCCAGTAATCCGTATTGAGACGCTTTTAGTTTTGTTGGCAAAGTGAGAATAGTCTAACGGGGTTCAACTAAAATTCAACCGGTAAGACAGAATCCCGCGATGAGTGACTGACTTAGCCCGATACCGCCGACTAAGTCAGGCGCCAAATTAGCTGAGATACAAAAGCGGCTTAGCCAATTTGATAGCTAAGCCGTTGATGTACGGCTTAATTTGAACCGATCGGCCGCTATTCGCGCCACCCGCCGCCCGCTGCGGCATAGATGGTGACGAGATCGTTGCGCAATCCGGCATCCGACGCCGCCTGGCTTGCCTCCGCATCCAATAAGTCGCGCTGGGCAACCAGAACGTCGAGCAGCCCGGTATAGCCGTTGCGATATTGCAGATTGGCGAGGCTGGTCGCTCGGCGGTTCTGCTCCACGCCGGCAGCCAGCGAGGCATTGCGCGTGGTCTCGTGAATGTAGCCCGACAAGGCGTTTTCCATGTTCTCCAGGGCCTCCAAAACGGTTTGCTGGTAGGCCAGGAATGCCTGATGCTGCTCGGCATCCGCCGCATCGATCTGCGACTCGATTCGACCGAAATTCAGGATCGGTTGCACCAGATTGACGCCGAGACCCCACGGGGTCGATGAGAAGGGCGTCGCCGTCTGTCCGCCGAACAGGGCGGTCAGCGAGATATCGGGGTAGAGCGACGCGGTCGCAACATCCTTGGCCGAAATCGCGGCGGCAAAGTTGCGCTCGGCAACACGGATATCCGGGCGGGTCGCCAGCACCCTGGCCGGCGCAGCGATGACGATATGCGCATCCAGCGGCCGCAAGTCCTGCGGTGCTTTGAGCAGCGTATCCTTGGTTCCTGGCGCGTGGCCCAGCAGAACGTTCAGCCGGTTGAGAGCTGCGTCATAAGCCGTCTCCAGCGCCGGGATCAGCGCCTCGGTCCGCGACACCTGGGCCGCCGCACGCTGGACGTCGAAATCGCTGGCAAGAGCGCCCGTTACTTGCGCGTGAATCAGCTCCAGCGTTTTCTTCTGCGTATCGAGATTCTGCTGGGCGATCGCGATCTGGCGCTCGTAGTTACGCAAGTCGAAATAGGTTCGGGCGACCTCCGCCAGCAAGGCGACGCGGATCGCCTGCTGGCTTGCCTCGGTCGATTGCAGGATGGCGGTTGCCTGCGCCGTGCGCGCCTGATTGCGGCCGAACAGATCAAGCTCCCAGCTGGCCTCCAGATCGACCTGTGCCACGGTGACCGTCTGGTTGTTCGAGGCATAACCCTGATTGCCGCGTTGCGCGCTGCCGCCTGCGTTGATCTGCGGGTAGAGCGCCGATTCCGCCAGTTTGCGGCCGGCCTGAGCCTCCTCCACGCGCGATTTTGCGATTTGCAGGGTCTTGCTGTTGGTCAGCGCCTCAGCAATCAACGCATCGAGCGTCGGATCACCGAAATGCCGCCACCAGGCCTGATCGACCTCAGCCTCCGCACTAACCGCGAGCGGCAGGTTCAGGTCAGGGGTGTAGGTATCGCCGGTCAGACGGTTCCACAGCGACGGTGCCGCGATGCCCGAATCCTGCGGCCCGACCGGGCTGGTGCAGGCCGATAGCAAGAGAGCCGCCGTCAGCATCGCGACACGCGATGCGGCTTTGACGTTAGACATGATGATGCACCTTTTCCGTCTTGGTGACGCGCTTTTCGAGAGAGCGCATCAGCACGTAGAAGACCGGGGTTAAAAACAGGCCGAAGAAGGTCACGCCGAGCATGCCGGAGAACACGGCCACACCCATGGCATGGCGCATTTCGGCACCGGCACCGGTCGAGATGACCAGCGGAACCACGCCCATGATGAAGGCCATCGAGGTCATCAGGATGGGACGCAGCCGCAGCCGTGCTGCCTCGATCGCGGCATCGATTGTGGTCCTGCCGGCCAGTTCCAGCTCACGGGCGAATTCAACGATCAGGATGGCGTTCTTACACGCGAGCCCGATCAGCACGAACAAGCCGATCTGTGTAAACAGGTTGTTGTCGCCGCCGCTCAGCCAGACACCGGTGATGGCCGAGAACAGACACATCGGCACAATCAGGATGATCGCCAGCGGCAGGAACAGACTCTCGTACTGCGCCGCCAACACCAGAAAAACCAGCAGCACGCAGATCGGGAAGACCAGCATCGCTGTGTTGCCCGATAGGATCTGCTGATAGGTCAGCTCGGTCCATTCGAACGACATGCCGGGCGGCAGCGTGTCGTTCAGGATCGTGGTGATCGCGGCCTGTGCCTGACCGGTCGAGTAGCCCGGTGCCGGCCCGC
>CAIZEE010000518.1 GCA_903931835.1 uncultured Elstera sp. | reverse complement strand
TGGATATCTATTCCAGCTTCCTGGTGATCTCGTTCACGTCGGTCATCAATTTTTCGCGCACGCTGGTGTTTGCCCAAAACGGCAATCCGGTCTGGCAGGAACTGACCGACCTGAACACGTGGGCGGACAAGGCGACACGCCTCGCCGATGCGGATTGGCGCGTGCGGGCGCGCAAATCGTGGGATGGGCAATTCGACCATTCCTATCTGCACGATCCCGCGGCGCTCACCCTGCGCGACAGCGAAACCGGATTTGGCCCCACCGGCATCACGTTGGCCGACTACATGCGCGACCACGGCCTTGACCATGCATCGGACGCCTTGGCCGAGTGGGTGCTGAACAATGGGCAGGAGTCGGTGCTGCTCAAGAAGTCCTGGGCGCTGGACGAAGACACCCTGGTGGCCCTGCTGCAGGACAGCCACACGCTCGCCAACGTCTCGGATTCCGGCGCTCATGGCAAATTATTCTGCGGTGCGGGCTACAGCATCTTCGTTCTGACCGAATTCGTGCGCGATCGCAAAGTGCTATCGATCGAACAGGCGGTACACATGCTCACCGGGCGGCACACCGGCTTTTTCGGCCTGCATGACCGCGGCGTGATCGAGGTCGGCAAGGTTGCCGACATCACCGTGTTCAATCTCGACGAGATCGAAATGCGCCCGGAAAAGAAGATCTGGGATGTTCCCGACGGCAAGGCCCGCACCTACCGCTACACCCGCGATCCCGCGCCGATGCGACTGACGCTGGTCAATGGCGTCCCGACCTTTGACCAGGCGGAGTTCACCGGCCGCTATCCGGGCGGATTTATCGGCCCCGAGGTTCCCAGCGTTCAGGAAGACGTATTGCGACAGCTCCCGGCCAGTCATTTGGAGACAGTGTAGGCGCGGGTCAAAAGCTGCATGGGAGAGAAAAGAATGGCACGGCTGGACGGAAAAACCGCGATAGTATCGGGCGCCGGTGGCGGCATCGGCCGGGCGCATGCGCTGTCGCTCGCGCGGGAAGGCGCGAATGTCGTGGTCAACGATATCGGCATTAGGACAGGCGCCGATGCGGCGTCGGTTGTCGAGGAAATACGGCAGGCGGGCGGCAGCGCGATCGCCAGTACCATGTCGGCAGACTGGCATGGCGCGGAACGGATCGTCACCGATGCGGTCGAACGCTTCGGTTCGATCGACATCGTCATCAACAACGCCGGCGCAGGCGACATGAACGACCTCTGGCGCTTTACCGAGGAGCAATGGGACAAGACTTACAACGTCGAACCGAAGGGCTATTTCGCCATGATCCGCGCCGCCACGCCGCATATGGCACGCCAGAGCTCCGGCAGTATCGTCAACACCAGTTCGGGCTCGGGATTCGGCCATCCGGGATCGATTGCCCACGCCTCGTCGCGTGAAGGAGTGATCGGATTGACGCGGACCGTGGCGCGCGAGGTGGGCCGCTTCGGCATCCGCTGCAATGCTATCAGGCCGTTCGCAGCCGGCGTATCAACCACCGATTTCGCAGAAAAATCCCGGCCCTGGGAACAGCTCAT
>CAIZEE010000517.1 GCA_903931835.1 uncultured Elstera sp. | reverse complement strand
CGCTGCGGTCTTGGTTGGCGCGCCTCCTATTCATGGGACGGGGCCAAGGTGATCCTGTCGCATCGGGGTTACGTCCTGCGGCTGTTCGGCATGCTGGTTCCCGTGCCGCTCTCGCTTTTGATGGGCCGGGGATATGCCGAGGAGCATCCGATCAGCGACGACCGTTTTTCCATGTGGACGGAAACTCGTCATCCGCTCTGGGGAAGGGTCTTCGGCTATGACGGCATTTTCACGGTAACCAAAGACCGATGACGACGCGGATCCTAGTCATCGGCGGCCATGGTAATTTCGGCAGCTTCATCGCACGCCGCTTGTCCCGGGAACCGGACATCACCGTGATCATCGCCGGCCGGTCGGCAAGAAAAGCGAGGGCGCTGGCGGAGGTTCTCGAAGCCGACTGGGCGGTTATCGATGTCCCATCCACGATCAATGCGGCGCTTGCTGCGACCAAGCCGGATATCGTCATCCACACCTCGGGGCCATTTCAGGGGCAGGGTTATGAGGTAGCCGAAGCCTGCGCCCGTCATCATGCCCATTACATTGACCTGGCCGATGCCCGACGCTTCGTTTGCGACATCGTGAAACTGGACGAAACGGCGAAGGCCGCCGGCGTCTTGCTTGTCAGCGGCGCAAGCTCAGTCCCCGGACTAACCTCCGCCATCATCGATCACTATCGAAAAGAATTTCGAATGCTCGAGGCGGTCGATTACGGCATCGCCACCGCGCAACGAACCAATCGCGGGCTGGCTACGACCAAGGCTGTTCTGACTTATGCCGGCAAACCATTCGAGACGCTGATCAACGGCACCGTAAGCCAAGTTTACGGCTGGCAGGGACTACGCTGGCGAAAGTTTCCCGGCATTGGCTGGCGCAGCCTGGGTAATTGCGACGTGCCGGATTTGGCGCTGTTCCCCGGCCGCTATCCTGATCTCAAAACCATCCGCTTCAGCGCCGGGCTGGAACTGCCGCTCATTCACATATCGCTCTGGGCGCTGACCTGGCTGGTGCGGATCGGGCTGATCGCCAATCTTCAAGCAGCAGCGCCGATCCTTCTGTCCCTGTCCCGACCCTTCGATCTGATTGGTACGGACGTCAGCGGCTTCTTCATGGAGATGGCCGGTGGTGGCAAGGATGGCCAGCGTCAGCGTCTCACGTTCAACCTGGTTGCCCGATCAGGGGACGGCCCAATGATCCCCTGTGTGCCCGCGATCGTAACGGCGTTAGGCCTGGCGCGCGGCCAGATTACACAGCGTGGCGCCGTTCCCTGCGTCGGACTTGTCGGTCTGGAGGACATTCTGGCGGAGTTGAAGCCACTCGATATTCATTGGAGCGTGAGCTACGTCGCTGCGTAAATCGGCATCAGCGCGCCAACGCCGACAATCACCCGGCGATAGGACGAAATCATGTCATCATGCCCCCGTCACGCGCCAGATCACATCGCCGACATCGTCAGCCAGCAGCACCGAACCATCGGGACCGATCGCGACGCCGACCGGCCGACCGTAGGACACGCTTTCGTCGGGGGCGAGAAACCCCGTCAGGATATCGCGGCCCGGGCCGCTCGG
>CAIZEE010000516.1 GCA_903931835.1 uncultured Elstera sp. | reverse complement strand
CTGGTGGAGCCATCGGAACATCCCGCCAATCCGGCCGGCTTCGCCCTGCATGGCGCGCTGCACAGCCACCGCGAGGACATCATCTGCGTGGCGCACACGCACACCACGCCGATCTCGGCTGTCTGCATGAAGCGCGGCGGGTTTGAGCATAATAATTTCTATGGCGCGCAGATCTATGGCCGCATCGCCTATCACGAGTTCGAGGGCGTCACCATCCATCAGGACGAACGCAGCCGCATGCTCGCCAGCATCGGCGACAAGCATGTGCTGGTCCTGCGCAATCACGGTATTGCGGTGTGTGAGCGGGATATCCCGACGACCTTCATGCTGCTGTGGACGGTGCAGCGCGCCGCTGAGATCCAGTGCCAGTCCGCCGTGCTGAAGGGTGACGACATCCAGTTGAGCGAGACCGTTCTGCAGAAATGCATGGATGCGTCGGGCGATCTGATCGCGCACGCCAATTTTGCGAAATTCCTGTTCGAGGCGACCGTGCGGCGCATGAACAAGGAGCGGGGCTATACGGCCCACTGAACGAGCGGATGAGAGCGGGGGAGTATTTGATGACGGTCGTCCAGGATTCGCACGAGCGCATTGACGGGGTTGATACCTATAAGCTGTTCATCGACGGAAAATGGGTCCGCTCATCGCGCAACTCCGTAGTCGACGATCTCAACCCCAGTACCGGCGAAATCTACGCCCGGGTGCAGCAGGCGGGTCCTGACGAGACGGAACAGGCGATCGCGGCAGCACATCGGGCGCGTGACACGTGGGGCAAGAGCCTTGCGTCCGAACGCGAGGCGGTCTTGTTGCGTGCGGCCGATGTGCTGGTCGCGCGCACTGCGGAAATCCGCGACGTGCTGATCAACGAATCCGGTTCGACCTTCGGCAAGGCGATGTTCGAGGTCTCCTATGTCATCGACCTGCTGCGCAGCGCCGCAGGTGACGTCCGCCATGTCTTTGGCGAGACCATGCCGATGACGCAGCCGGGCCAGATCTCGCTGACCTTGCGCCGCCCGCTCGGCGTCATCGCCGGCATCGCGCCGTTCAACGCGCCGTTCCTGCTGGCGATGAAGAAGGTCGCTTTGGCGCTGGCCGCCGGAAACACCTTCGTGCTGAAGCCGTCGGAGGAAACGCCGGTGATCGGCCTCAAGATCGCCGAGCTGCTGTCGGAGGCGGGGTTGCCAGCCGGTGCGCTCAACGTCATTCCGGGGCCGGCCAGTCAGATTGGCGAAAAACTGCTGACCGATCCGCGCATCAAGATGATCACCTTCACCGGCTCGACCAAGGTCGGCCAGTATCTGGCAGTCGAGGCTGCGCGCAATCAGAAGAAATTCACGCTGGAGCTCGGCGGCAAATCCCCGCTGATCGTGCTGAAGGACGCCAATATCGATTACGCGGTCAAAGCTGCCGCCTTTGGCATCTATTTCCATCAGGGCCAGGTCTGCATGGCGAATTCGCGGATCATCGTCGAGGCGCCGATCTATGACGCATTCTGCACTGCCTTCGCCGCCAAGACCGCGACCGTCAAAGTCGGCGACCCGCATGACCCGACCACTGTTATCGGCCCGCTGATCCGCCGCAACCAATGCGATTTCATCGATGGTCAGGTCGAGGATGCGGTTGGCAAGGGTGCGACGCTGCTCGCCGGCGGCAAGCATACCGGGCAATTCTATCAGCCGACCGTGCTGTCGGAGATCACGCCGGAGATGCGGCTGTATTCAGAGGAAAGCTTCGGACCGGTCGTATCGATCTACAAGGCCAATGACAGCGAACATGCGCTGGAAATCGCCAACGACACCGCCTATGGCCTGTCATCCGCAGTGATCACCAATGATCTGCAGAAGGCGTTCGATCTGTCGCTGCGGCTTGAAGCCGGCATGGTGCATATCAATGACTGCACCGTCTCGGATGAGCCCCATGTGCCGTTTGGCGGTGTCAAGAATAGCGGCTCCGGCCGCGAGGGCGGGCGCTATTCGATGGAAGAGATGACCGAGCTCAAATGGGTCACGATTCAGATGGGCGAGCGTCAGTTCCCGTTCTGAACCGGGTGCGTTGCAAATAAGGGAATAATCCTGATGGCCGGCATAATCGGCATTCGTAGCGTCGAAACAATCATCGTCGATATCCCAACGATCCGGCCGCATGTGCTGGCCATGGCGACGATGAACACGCAGGCGGTCGTGCTGACGCGAATCCTGTGCTCGGACGGCATTGAGGGGCTGGGCGAGGGCACGACGATTGGCGGCCTGAGCTATGGCGACGAAAGCCCGGAAAGCATCAAGCTGACCATCGATCACTATATGGCGCCGCTGCTGATGACGGCCGATGCGACCCGACCGGCCGAAGCGATGCGACGGATCAGTCAATCTGTCGTCGGCAATCATTTCGCCAAATGCGCGATCGAGACGGCATTGCTGGACGCCCAGGCGCGTCGCTTAGGGGTGCCGCTTAGCGAGTTGCTGGGGGGCAGGCTGCGCGACCGTCTGCCGGTGCTGTGGACGCTCGCCAGCGGCAATACCGAGAGGGATATCGCCGAGGCGGAGGACATGATCCAGCGCCGCCGGCACAACGTCTTCAAGCTGAAGATCGGCAAACGGGCGCTGCGCGATGATGTTGCCCATGTCGCGGCGATCAAGCGCGCGCTCGGTGATCGTGCCAGCGTGCGTGTCGACGTCAATCAGGCCTGGGACGAGGCGACGGCGGCCATCGGGATCGACAGGCTCGCCGATGCCGGCATCGATTTGGT
>CAIZEE010000515.1 GCA_903931835.1 uncultured Elstera sp. | reverse complement strand
CTTGGGCTGGTCCTGAAGGCCGGGCGCAGTTTCGGCGACAGCGCGATCGGGCAGGGGCGGATCATCAATGTCGAGTATGTCTCGGCCAATCCGACCGGTCCGATGCATGTCGGACATTGCCGAGGTGCGATTGTCGGCGAGGTGCTGGCAACCCTGCTGGAGAAGGCCGGGTTCAAGGTAACGCGCGAGTATTACATCAACGATGCCGGCGCGCAGATCGACAAGCTGGCGCGCTCCTTCCATCTACGCTACCGCGAGGCGCTGGGGGAGGAGATCGGCGCGATTCCCGATGGGTTGTATCCAGGCGAGTATCTGGCCGAAGCGGCGGCGGATTTCGTCAAGGAGCAGGGCGATAAATGGCTGAAGGTCGAGGAGGCCGTATGGCTGCCGGCATTCCGCCTATTCGCGGTGGCCCGCATGATGGCGTTCATCGCCGATGATCTGAAGGCGCTCGGCATCCATCACGATGTTTTCCGCTCAGAACGCGAGATTGTTGAGGACGGCGCCGTAGAGCGCGCCTTTGCCGAATTGGAAAAGCGCGGCCTGATCTATACCGGCGTGCTGGAGCCGCCCAAGGGCAAGCTGCCCGATGATTGGGAGCCCAGGCCGCAAACCTTGTTCCGTTCAACCCAATTCGGCGACGATGTCGATCGTCCGTTGCGCAAATCCGACGGGTCGTGGACCTATTTCGCCGGCGACATCGCCTATCATCTCGACAAGATCAAGCGCGGCTTCAACACCATGATCGATGTCTGGGGCGTCGATCATGGCGGGTACGTCAAGCGCATGCAGTCGGCGGTCAAGGCAATCAGCGACGGATCGGCGTCGCTCGACGTCAAACTGTGCCAGCTCGTCAATCTGATGGATAATGGCGAGCCGGTGAAGATGTCCAAGCGCGCCGGCAATTTCGTGACCGCGCGCGATGTGGTCGATCGGGTCGGCAAGGATGTGGTGCGCTTCATCATGCTGACGCGGCGGAATGACATGACGCTCGATTTCGACTTCGCCAAGGTGACGGAGAAATCGGCCGATAATCCGGTCTATTATGTGCAATACGCGAATTCCCGGGCAGCCTCGGTTTTCCGCAAGGCGGCGGAGGAATGTCCCGATTGGGATATCTCGCCGGCTGCCCTGGCAGCGGCTGATCTCAGCCTGTTGACCGATCCGGCCGAATTGTCGCTGATGCGTCTGATCGCGAATTGGCCGCGTCAGGTAGAGGCAGCGGCCGAAGCGCATGAACCGCATCGTATCGCGTATTACCTCGGTAATCTCGCCGCCGAGTTCCATGGGTTGTGGAACAAAGGCAATGATAAGGCTACTCTGCGCTTCATTCGGACTGATGAGGCTGAGTTGACCCTGGCTAGACTGGCGCTGGTCGCTGGGCTGAAGATAACGATTGCTGCCGGTCTGGCTGTGCTGGGCGTGGAGCCGGTAGAGGAGATGCGTTGATGGAACATGAATTCGATCCGCGCGACCTGGAGCCTTCGCTTGGCATGTCCGAGGAGGGGCGGCGCTGGCGTCTTGGACCGGTGTTGGTCGCGGTGCTGGCCCTGGTCGGGTTCGGTGGGATCATTTGGTATGCCTATAACAGCGGTAAGCACACGACCGGCCCCGGCGGCACGCCGCTGATCAAGGCCGATGGCTCGCCGACTAAGGTCAAGCCCGATGATCCGGGCGGCCTCGACGTAAAAAATCAGGACACCCAGGTGCTGAACGATCTGGCTAATGGCAAGCTGCCGAACGGCCAGCCCGCGACCGGCGTCGAGCGCCTTTTGCCGGCGCCCGAGGCGCCGCTGCCGCCGCCGGCCGCAACGACGCCGAGCAATCTGCCGCCGGCGATCGGACCAAAGCCGTCCAGCGCCACGGCCAATCAGCTGCCGCCGGCGCCGCTTGCGGCGCCGCGCAAGCCGGTCGATGCGCAGAGCCTGCCCAGCACGCCCGCTCCGACGCCTGCACCGGCACCGGCCGCTACCGGCGCGAATGCGCCGATTCCCTTGGCGCCGGCTCAGACGCAGGTTGCCGCCGCGCCAACCCCGCCGCCTGCTGCCCTGGTGAAGCCGCCGAAGCCAGTCCCAGCCGCGCCCGCGCCAACGCCGGCTCCTGTCGCCGCTGCTCCGGCTGTGACGCCCGCTGCCGGTGGAGCGTTCAAGGTGCAGCTTGCTGCCTTACGCTCGCAGGATGACGCCAATGCCGCATGGGGCAAGCTGCAAAAGACCTACACCGAGCTGTCAGCGCTGCATCTGACGGTGGTGCAGGTCAACATCCCCGATAAGGGCGTCTATTTCCGCGTCCAGGCAGGCCCGTTTGCCGATGCAGCCTCGGCCAGCCAGCTATGCGACCAGCTAAAGGCGAAGCAGCAAGGATGCATTGTTGTCCATCCCTAGGGCGCGCGCTGCGATCCTGGGTATAGCGGGCGCTGAGCTTACTGCGGCCGAACGAGGCCTATTTGCCGAACTGCCGCCATTGGGCTTCATCCTGATGGGGCGGAACATCGTCGAACCGTCGCAAGTCGCCGATCTGACGGCGGAGTTGCGGGCGCTGGTCGGGCGCGACGATGCGCCGATTCTGATCGATCAGGAAGGCGGGCGGGTGCAGCGCCTGCGTCCGCCGCATTGGCGCCAGGCCCCGCCATCCTCCGAATTTGGCGCCTTATACCGACTGGATGCGCAGGCGGGGCTCGAGGCGACGTGGCTCAATGCGCGGCTGATTGCGGCGGAGCTTTTTGAGCTTGGCATCAATGTCGATTGCGCGCCGGTGATCGATGTCCGTCAGGTTGAGGCGCATGACGTGATCGGCGATCGCGCCTTCGATTCAGACCCGGCAATCGTCTCCACGCTGGGCCGCGCCGTTATCGGCGGGTTGGCGGCGGGTGGCGTCACGGCGATCATCAAGCATATACCGGGACACGGACGCGCGATGGTCGACAGTCATTTCGACCTGCCGACCGTCGATGCGCCTCTCGATGAGTTGGATGGGTGCGACTTCGCGCCGTTCCGCGCGCTGGCGTCGGAACGGTGCTGGGCGATGACGGCGCATATCCGCTACGACGCGCTTGATCGCAGCGCCGCCGCCACCTTGTCGCCTGTCGCGATCGAGGCGATCCGCCGGCGGATCGGCTTTGCCGGCATTCTCATTTCCGATGATCTGTCGATGAAGGCTCTGACCGGCGACATGGCGGAGCGGACGCGCCAGGTCTTCGCCGCCGGCTGTGATCTGTCGCTGCTGTGCAACGGCGATCTGGACGAGGTCGCCTGTATCCTGGAGGCGTCGCCGGAATTGCCGGTGGAGACGAAGGCGCGCCTGGATCAGAGCCTGACGCAGCCAACCCAAACGGCCCGGTTCGACCGCAATGAGAGCCTCGCCCGGCTCGATGCGCTGCTCACAAGGAATAGCGCATGAACCTCGCGGAAACCATTCAGCACGCAACCACCTGGATCCTGCCGGTGATCTTTGCCATCACCTTGCACGAGGCGGCGCATGGCTTTGCGGCCAAGATGCTGGGCGATAACACGGCAAGCCTGGCGGGGCGGGTCAGCCTCAATCCGCTGCGCCATGTCGATCCGGTCGGCACCATTCTGCTACCTGGATTACTGCTGCTCAGCGGGACGCAGTTCCTGTTCGGTTGGGCAAAGCCCGTACCGGTCAATTTTGCCAAGCTCAACCGGCCTCGGATTGACATGATCCTGGTGGCCGCTGCCGGGCCCGGGATGAATATCCTGCTGGCCATTATCGCGGCGGCACTGTTTCACACGCTGGATTACGTGCCGGAATTTGGCGCCGAATGGTTTGCGCAGAATCTCCAAAATGCCATCATTATCAACGTTGTGCTGGCATTATTTAATCTGCTGCCGATACCGCCATTGGATGGCGGCCGCATCATGGTG
>CAIZEE010000514.1 GCA_903931835.1 uncultured Elstera sp. | reverse complement strand
GGCGTCAACAACTCGATGCGCATCGCGCAGGAAGAGATTTTCGGACCGGTCGGCACGGTATTGCCCTTCAAGACGCTTGAGGAGGCGATCACCAT
The DNA here is from genome assembly GCA_903931835.1 of uncultured Elstera sp. Classification (GTDB taxonomy): domain Bacteria; phylum Pseudomonadota; class Alphaproteobacteria; order Elsterales; family Elsteraceae; genus CAIZEE01. The sequence continues at coordinate 36,207 of CAIZEE010000514.1, read as the reverse complement.
CGCCAATGATTCGATCTATGGCTTGGCCGCCAGCATCTGGACCTCCGATATCTCGGTGGCGCACAAAGCGGCGCGCGACATCGATGCCGGCATTGTCTGGATCAATTGCTTCGATCATGGCGACATGACCTTGCCCTGGGGCGGGTTCAAGCAATCCGGCATGGGCCGCGACAAATGCCTGGAAACATTGCTGACCGTCACGCAGACCAAATCGGTCTGGACGCATCTCGGCTAAGCGAAAGCAGGATTATGCCCGATACGCATGAAATCATCGATTGCTCAGCCCAGGACGGCCCGGATGTCCTGGATTTCTGGGCTGTGCTGCGCTGTGAGGCGGAAAAGATCGGCGGCGGCGAACCGGTGGTCGAGGGGGTCATGCGCCGCGCCATTCTGGATTTCGCGCGGTTCGATTCGGCCATGGTCAGCACGCTGGTCAATCGTCTGGCGGGTGGGGCGCTTGATGCCGAGACGCTTTACCGGATCGCCTGGGAGGCGATCGAGCGCAACCCGCATCTGATCCCGGTTGCGATCCGCGATCTCCGCGCTAGCCGTGAGCGCAACCCTGCCTATCGCGATCACGTGACGCCGTTCTTATACTTCAAGGGCTTTCAGGCGACCCAATGGCAACGGATCTACCATCACCTCTGGGTTTCCGGCCGCCAGCATTTGGCGACGCTGATCCACAGCCGCTGCTGCGATGTTTTCGCGATCGATATCCATCCCGGCACGGTGCTGGGCTGTGGGCTGTTCATCGACCACGGCACTGGCGTCGTCATCGGCGAGACGGCGGTGGTCGAGGATGATGTCTCGATCCTGCAGGGCGTCACGCTGGGCGGTACTGGCAAGGAGACCGGCAACCGCCATCCAAAGGTTCGCCGTGGCGTGCTGATCGGCGCCGGCGCCAAGATTCTCGGCAATATCGAGATTGGCGAAGGGGCAAAGGTCGGTGCTGGCAGCGTGGTGCTGACCGGCGTGGCACCCTTCACGACCGTGGCCGGCGTGCCGGCTCAGCTGGTCGCGCGCCGTGACGGAGTGGGCGATGAGATGCCCGCCTTCTCAATGGATCAATGTTTTCCGCCGCTCGACTACTCGATCTAACTACTCGCATCATCCGATTGGTGGCCAATCAACCGAATCTTTCGGCATAAGTAGTTATAGTCGTCGCTGTCGTCGTTTTCTGGGGCTATCCTGTGCGACTTATTGTGACCTGCCTGGATCCAGTTTTGTGTCCAGCGTCGGGACGAAGAAATGCGGCGTGGATGGTCCAGAGGGCCTGCTCGAAAGGGTGTCGGGATTATGGCGCGTGCACGGTTGGACGGCGAGAATCCAAGGCGGCCTGTTGGAGCTAAGGGTGAGCCCGTAGCGCGGAAAAGCGGCGCGGGGGGGCCCTTGGCCGGCGCCTTGGGGGCCGTTTATCTATTTGGCTTACTGGGCGCGGACGAAGAGGCGGCCTGGATTTCCGGGTGGGAGCCGATCGTGCTGGGTGAAAAATTCGACCAGGATAACGGCTAGCTCCATTCCAACAGTCCTCAACGCTGATCGGTGAACGTAACCGCCAGAGAGGTTCCGCCCTTTGGCGGATCGGCTAATTCCGTTGTGAAATGCGCGGTTTCGCCCGGTTGCAACGCCAGCGGCCCGGCCATAAAGGCATGCTGCCAGGGCGTTGGGCTCGCACCCGTGTTGATGATCGCGACAAGGCGCGGCACTTCATGGGTCAGCTTGGACGTATTGGCAACCGTGCCTTCAAGCGTCAGCGCGCCTGAATCATCGCGTCTGGTCACGCTGACATCCTTCAGCTCCAAACCTTCTCCCAGTGTTTTCAAGGGCAGGTGCAGAACCGCGTAAAGTCTTGTTGCCGGCGGCCAGTAATGAACGACAACATTCCGCTCGACCACGATCAGGGCAATGGTGCCGAGGAAAACGACCAGGAAGATCAGCCAGCCCATAACGGATCGCTTGCGCGGTGCATCCTCCATCAAGGCGGGCAGGTTGGATCCGGGCGCTAAGGTCCGGTAATCGTCGGCATCGACCGGGCGATCGTCAAAGCCGCCGCCGTCCAAATCGCCCTCAGCGCGAGTATCTGCGCCAAAGCTTGGGCTGTCGAACTCGGCCGCCGCTGAACTTGCTTCCACGGGCTCCGAATAATTACTGATCACTGAGCTGTCTCCAGGCGCCGTTCCCGCTTCCTGCCACGTGTGGTGGCAATTCGCGCAACGCACGGTTCGGCCCGAACGACCGATCGCATTGGGGTCGACCACATACCGGGTGGAGCAGGAAGGGCAAGTCAGAATCATTGCGTTAGTCCAGTTACCAGATGGTTCTTTATAGGTGCGCTAGAAACGAACAGCAAGAAAAGCACGCAATTGGTCGAGCTCGGTGGTCATTTGCCATCATGTTAATGTCGCATCACAGCGGCTTTATCCACAAACTATTTGCCGCGACCCATGATTGTTGCACGCGACGACGCCTCGTTGGTGGACGCTCCCCGCGAGACGTGCCATTGTTCGGGTGGTCTTTGCCGATTTTCTGGTCCGCCGCATTTTATGGTTCGCTTCGACAACGTGGGAATGCGCTATGGTGCAGGGCCGGAGGTTCTGCATGACCTTACCTTTGAGTTGGAACCAGGCTCCTTTACCTTTCTGACGGGGCCGAGCGGGGCTGGCAAAACCAGCCTGCTGCGCCTGATGTATCTGGCGCAGCGGCCGAGCCGCGGCCTCATTCATCTGTTCGGCAACGACATGTCGACCGTCTCGCATGATCAGTTGCCGGCGATCCGGCGCAAAATTGGTGTCGTCTTTCAGGAATTCAGGCTGCTGTCGCATTTGTCGGCGATCGACAATGTTGCCCTGCCGCTTCGTGTCGCTGGTGCCAGCGATGAACAGATACGCAACCATGTGGCTGAATTGCTCGCCTGGGTCGGTCTCGCCGATCATCTGGATGCGCGCCCGACCACATTATCTGGCGGGCAGCAGCAGCGTGTCGCCATTGCCCGGGCGGTGATCGGCCGTCCGTCGCTGCTGCTGGCCGATGAGCCGACCGGCAATGTCGATGAGCCATTGGCGCTGCGCCTCATGCGGCTGTTCGAGGAATTGAACAAGGTCGGTACGACCGTCGTCATCGCCACTCATAACGAGGCGCTGATCAGCCGGTTCAATCATCGTGTGCTGGAACTCGACGCTGGTGAACTGACGGTTCGCCAGCGCGGCGCCGCATCCGTGGCCGGTGCCTGATATGATCGGTGTCATTGGCCTGTTTGGCCGGCGCAACGAGGTGCCGCTGGGGGATGACGAGGCTGGGCGGTTCCTGCCTTGGATCATTGGCAGCATGGTTTTTCTGGCGGCCTTGGCCATGGCGTCAGCTTTGGCAATCTCGGCGGCAAGCAGCCGTTGGAACGCCGAATTGTCGAGTAGCGCTACCGTCCAGATAGCACCGGCACCGACCGACAAACCGTCGCCGGACAACAAGCCAGAGGCGCGCATGCAGGCCGTACTCGGCGTCTTGAACGCGACAGAAGGCGTCGTCGCAGCGAAACCGATCAGCGATGCGGCGGCGCGCGCCCTTGTCGCCCCCTGGCTTGGCGCCGGCGATCTCGGCGATATCGCCATGCCGCAATTAGTCGAACTTACCATCGATCAGGATCGCCTCGACGCGAAGGCGCTGCAGGCCCGGCTGACCGCTGCAGTGCCAGGGGCCGAATTCGACGATCACCGGCGCTGGGTCAATGCGCTGCGCAGCCTTGCGGAGTCGCTGCAGGCGATTGCCTTTGCCGTTCTGGTCCTGGTCGGCAGCGTTGCCATCTTGGCGATCGTATTCGCGACGCGCAGCGGGCTGGCGGTGCATGGCGAGGTGGTCGAGGTGCTGCATCTGATCGGTGCCCGGGACGATTACATCGCCAGCGGCTTTTCCCGCTACGCGTCGATGCTGGCGTTGCGGGGCGGGGTCGGCGGCACGGTGCTGGCGGCGGGAGCCTTATGGTCCCTGCGCCTTGCAGAGGCGGATTTTGCGATGGGCTTGCTGCCCAGTCTGACACTCAGCCCCTATGCCTGGGGCATCATCGCCTGCCTGCCGATTGCGGCAGCAGTTCTGGCGGCGCTGACCGCGCGCCTGACGGTGCTGACGGTACTGGCAAGACTGGCATGACCATACCGCGCCTGGTGCTGCTCGACCGCGACGGCGTGATCAATCACGACCGTCCCGATTCGGTGAAATCGCCGGATGAGTTCGTGATGGTCGACGGTGCAGCGGCTGCGATCGCCCGGCTCAACCGCGCCGGCGTCAAGACAGCGATCGTGACGAACCAGGCAAATATCGGCCGTGGTATTATCGACCAAGCCATGCTGGACTCGATTCATGACAAGCTCTTTGCCGCCTTGCGCCTGCACAACGCCGCGATCGACGCCGTGTTCGTCGCTCCCGATCGGCCGGAAGGCGCATCGATCCGCCGCAAGCCTGGTGCCGGCATGTTGTGGGAGGCGATGACCCAATTCGATGTCCCGCCGGATGCGACAGAAATGATTGGCGATGCCGAGACGGACCGCCTGGCGGCGGTCGCCGCCGGTGTTGCCTTTCATCTGGTCCGCTCTGGCAAGGGACGGGAAACCGAGGCGGCACTGCCAAGCGACGCTGTCGTTCGCATCCATGACGATCTGGGTCAGGCCGTATCATTTATCCTTGGGGGCGGGTGAATGACCGGGCTGCATGACTGGCCGGTCAGCCGTCGAGAGCGCGCGCGGCGTCGGGCGCGACGCCGGCGTTTGCGCAATTTCGGGATTCTGATCTTTTTGGGCGCAATGATCTATGTGGTCGGGCTTGGCGAGTTTGTTCGGTCGATCCCAGATGGAATTGCTGATACAGCGCGCGATACCGATGCGATCGTGGTGCTGACCGGCGGCAGTCAACGGCTCGTCACTGGGCTGAAGCTGTTGGGAGAGGGACGGTCGCATCGCCTGTTCGTGTCGGGCGTCAATCGAGATGTCGAACTATCGGAATTGCTCACCGCCTCTGGTCAGGACCCGGCCTCGCCACCCTGTTGCATCACGCTTGGCCATGCTGCGGATGATACGATCGGCAATGCGGTCGAAACCGCGCAATGGGTCGCCGGCAATGACATCCATTCAGTGCGGCTGGTCACGGCGGCCTATCACATGCCGCGCAGCCTGATGGAGCTTAAATGGCAGATGCCCGATGTCGCCTTCGTCCCCAATCCAGTCTATCCGGCCGGCTTCACCCGCGATGATTGGTGGCGTCATGGCAGCAGCCGAAGCCTGGTGGTTGGCGAATATCACAAATATATCGGCGCCTGGCTGCGTCACGCCGTGACCGATCTGACCAGAGGTTTGCTATGACCAGCACTTCGCCCCTGGTGGTGGCGCGGGCCACGCTATTCAACATCCTGTTTTACGCGTGGATTGCGGTGCTCGGCGTCGTTGCCGGGTTCCTGCTGGTGCTGCCCCGGCGATTTTGCACGCCGCTGGGTTGGACTTGGGCGCGTGTCGTTAGCTGGCTGCTGCGCGTGGTCGTCGGGCTCCGCTACGAAATTCGGGGGATTGAAAACCTGCCGCCTGGTGCTGTGCTGATCGCCTGCAAGCACCAATCAGCCTGGGAGACGATGATCTTTTTGGATCTACTCGACAACCCGGCTTACATCATCAAACAGGAATTGTTCAGCCTGCCGGTCTATGGCTGGTTTGCTCGCAAGCTCGGCATGATCGGCATCGATCGCCAGGGCGGCGGGGCGGTGCTGAAGAAGATGACGAAGATGGCGCGCGCGGCCCTGGCAGCCGGCCGCTCAGTGGTGATTTTCCCGGAAGGCACCCGCATGCCGCCCGGTGTCACCGGCCCGTTCCTGCCCGGCATCTTTTCGATCTACCGTCAATGTGACGTCGCCTGTGTTCCGGTGGCCGTGAATTCGGGCCTTTTTTGGGGGCGCAACGCCTTCCTGAAACGCCCCGGCGTGATCGTGCTCGAATATCTGCCGCCGATCCCACCCGGCATCGATCGCAAGCAGTTCATGAGCCTGCTGGTGGAGCGGATCGAGACCGCGACGCTGGCGCTTGAGCGCGCGGAACAAAAATCGAACAAGCTTGATTCTGAGCCGCTTTCAGCCATATAATATGGTCCCTGTTGCCCGTCAAAGCGAACCCTCATCCATGACCCTCGCCGCTATCTCCCAGCAGATCTGGGGCATGAAATATCGGCTGAAACAGCCGGATGGAACGCCGATCGATCAGGCGATCGAGGATACCTGGGCGCGCGTTGCCGGTGCCTTGGCGGCGGCTGAGGCAAAACCCAAGCCCTGGGCCAAGACCTTCTTTGAGGCGATGCAGGATTTCGCGTTTCTGCCGGCCGGCCGCATTGTTTCGGGCGCCGGGGCGGAACGGCAGGTGACGCTGTTCAACTGCTTTGTCATGGGCGAAATCCCGGATGACATGGGCGGGATTTTCGCCCATCTGCGCGAGGCGGCGCTGACGCTGCAGCAGGGCGGCGGGATCGGCTATGATTTCTCGACGCTGCGGCCGCGCGGCGCCTTGGTCAAGGGGGTGGGGGCGGACGCATCCGGGCCGTTATCCTTCATGGATGTGTGGGACGCGATGTGCCGCACGATCATGAGTGCCGGGCAACGCCGCGGCGCGATGATGGCGACGCTGCGCTGCGATCATCCCGATATCGAAGCGTTCATCGATGCCAAGCGCGAACCTGGCCGGTTGCGCAATTTCAACCTGTCGATCCTGATTACGGACGCTTTCATGGCGGCGGTTGATGCCGCCGGCGACTGGGATCTGCAATTCGATGGCGTGGTTTATCGCACCGTTAAGGCGGCGGAGCTGTGGGACCGCATCATGCAGGCGACCTATGCCTATGCCGAGCCTGGCGTGATCTTCATCGATCGGATCAACCAGCGGAACAATCTGTATTACTGCGAGCAGATCTTCGCGACCAACCCGTGCGCCGAGCAGCCGCTCCCGCCCTATGGCGCTTGTCTGCTCGGATCAATCAATCTGGCGAAGCTGGTGCGCCAGCCGTTTACCGAACAGGCGGAGCTTGATCTGGCCGCACTCGACCAACTGGTGCGGGTCGCTGTCCGGGCGCTCGACAACGCGATCGACGTTTCGGGTTTCCCGCTGGAGGCGCAAAAGGCGGAGGCCAAGGCCAAGCGGCGCATCGGCCTCGGCGTTACCGGTCTTGCCGATGCCTTGATCCTCGTGCGTCAGCGTTATGGCTCGGCGGAGGCGGTGCGCCTTACCGAAACCTGGCTCGGCGCGGTCAGCCGTGCGGCCTATCTCGCCTCCGTCGAGCTTGCGAAGGAAAAGGGGCCGTTCCCGCTATTTGACGCGGAGAAATATCTCGCCGGTGAAACGGTCTCAGCCTTGGACCCTGACATCCGGGCGGCCATAGCGGCTTACGGCATCCGCAACGCGCTGCTGACCTCGATCGCGCCGACCGGTACGATTTCGCTGCTGGCCGATAATGTTTCGTCCGGTATCGAGCCGGTATTCAGCTTCCGCTCCAAGCGCACCGTGCTGATGGGTGACGGCACCAAGCGGCAGGAGGAGGTGAGCGACTACGCTTATCGCCTATTCCGCCGCCTGTTTGGCGAGGACGCGGCTCTGCCAGCCTATTTCGTCGATGCGCAGACGCTGTCGCCGCACGATCATCTGGTGATGCAGGCCGCTGCCCAGCGCCATGTCGACAGCGCCATTTCCAAGACGATCAATTGCCCGGTCGATCTGCCGTTCGAGGCGTTCCGCGATGTCTATCGCCAGGCGTTTGCGCTTGGCTGCAAGGGTTGCACGACGTACCGGCCAAATGCGATTACCGGATCGGTGCTGGAGGTGGCAAAGCCGGCCGAACCGGTTCCCGTCCCCAGCAGCGATGGCGGCGTGGTCTACATGACCCAGCCCTTGTCACGGCCGGAGGCGCTACCCGGCCAGACCTATAAGCTGCGCTGGCCCGATAGCGACCACGCCATGTACGTGACCGTCAACGACGTGATCCAGGATGGGCGCCGGCGGCCGTTTGAGGTGTTCATCAATTCCAAGAACATGAACCACTACGCCTGGACCGTGGCGCTGACCCGCATGATCAGCGCCGTGTTCCGGCGCGGCGGCGATATCTCCTTCGTGGTGGAGGAGTTGAAGGCGGTGTTCGATCCCCGAGGCGGGCAATGGATGGACGGGCATTACGTGCCGTCGCTGCTGGCCGCGATCGGCGAGGTCATCGAACGGCACCTGATCGGTATCGGCATGCTGCCCGGGCGTGGCGACGAGGCGGTCGAGGAGCCGCAGCGCCAAGTCGTTAATCTCGACCGTGAGGGCGCGCGTGGCGCCTCATGCCCCCGCTGCGCGCAGCCGGCGCTGATCCATCAGGAAGGCTGCGACGTTTGCACAGCGTGCGGGTATTCGAAATGCTCGTAACGTGGGGTTAACCGTATAGAGGAGATCAACATGCGTTTTTGGATAGTTGATTCGATGGTTTACCAAGCGGGCCAGATGGATCCTATCGTCCATCGTCATTCGACGGTCGCCGGCGGTACAGATCGTCAAGCCGTTGAGGCCGTACGCCGGGCGATCGGCGGGACCGTGACTATCGTCGGCTATATCGAAAATGGCAGCAGCCACTACTTCCCACGCTGAACGTCGTCGCTGAACGCGGATGACACCGGACGAGGCCCTGTCCTTTGTCGAGACACAGGGCGTCGTACTCGCCTCTACCAAAGGCCCCGTTCCCCGCATGACAGAGATCATCGCGGGCGAGGCGATCATGGGAAGCTGGTGGGCTCATCCGAAGGGCAGGGAGATCTTCCAGGTTCTTCAGGTGCTGGAAAACTCACCCGATATTCTGGTCTGCCGCATCGTTGGTGGAAAAATCACGCTTGTACATCGGCGCCTATGGCCAGCCCTTGTCAGCGCGGCAGCACGGTTTCCGGCGGATCATCTCGCGAAGACGTCGGAGGAGCACACCGCTTCCGGCCGCCATATCCGCCGTGCCGTGCCTTTCCCGGATTGGGTCGATGCGGAAACAACTGCGATGGCCGCTACACTTGCCGCAGAGGACGCGCTCATCACCCTCGGCAATTGGGCCAAGCGCCCCTAAATCGACCAGTCCTCAATATACTCGGGCAAAGGCCTCGCCTTGTCGCCACAGGCAATTAGGGCGCGCACGCGTTTGGATAGTTTGACGAGATCGCGGTCGACGATGCCGAGTTCGCGCAAATGCTCAAGCGTGTTTTCCAGATAATCGGGATTGCTGCCGCGCTCGCCACTGCTATGCGCGATGATGCGGGCGCATTGTTCGTCATCCAGCATGCCGGCGTATTGCGGATGCGTGCGATCGACGACAAAGCACAAGGCCTGACTTTGTCCGGCCGCATGGCGGACGCGAAGGAGCCTCGGCTGATAGGAGGCGGAGCTCATTTCGCGGTCCTCAAGATAGGGCAGGGCTGCGGCCATCTGATCGTGGCTAAGACGGAACAGCACGCCCCGGCATGAGCCGCCGCGGTCGAGGCCGAGCACCAGCCCGGGCCGCGCGGGGGAGCCGCGATAGCGATGCGAATAGACGCAGAACCGTCGATGGCAGCCATTGACGACGGCCGGTCTCGCGTCGAGATGAACAAAACCCGGATTCCACATCAGGGAGCCGTAGCCGAACACCCAGAAATTATCCGCTTCATCGCCCAACAAGGTCGGGCCGTCCTTGATTCCGATCGTCATGCCGCCATCATTGTTCAAAACATTCGGCCTGTGGCCAAAAACTTAGTTCGGGCGTATCGGTACTCCGGCGTTTAACGCTGATCTTGCTGGCGAATTCACGCCGATGGCGACGCCTTGACGCATGACAGTTTGCGCGCTTGCGACGTTTAAAGGCTGGGTCTACCTGTGTCCTCAACCTGCCTCGGTTTATGGCAGCCGGCCCTGGAGCTTCAGCGCGGCGATGAATCGCAAAATTCTGCTCGCTCTCACAGCGATGGTGCTGGTCATGCTCGCCGTCTCGGCCGCCTGGTTTGTTGGCGCGAACCGGTTCGAGGCTGCCCTCGACGACTGGCTTGCCGCCCGGCAGGCAGAGGGCGTCGACGTGCATTTCGAGGCGAAACGCATTTCCGGCTTCCCGGTCGGCTTCTTCGCAACCCTGGTCAATCCGTCGATCACTGCCAGGCCCGGTGCCGCTGGATCGCAGGGCTGGAACTGGAAGGCGCCGGAACTCACCTTCGGCTATCACGTGTTCAGCTCCGAATTGCGGTTGAGTGCTGCCGGCCCCCACGACATTGAACGCTACAGCGGCGATAAGATCGACAGGCTGAGGCTGGAGACGACCGAGTTCGCCATCGTCATGCCCCGGCGCAAACGCGATGATCGTGAAGTGGATGTCGCCGCGAAGATGGCGAAGCTGACGGTCGACGCCTTTTCCGTGTCAGCCGCCTCCCTCACCTCAAAGCTGTTCACCCACCACATCGAGCCGGGCGATCACTTAGGCGATGCCGGCGATCTCGATCTTGAGTTCAAGGGGCTTGGCACAGTGATCGGCGGCGTCGCTCTATCATCGGCCAGCGTCGATGGCGCGGTGACCGCGCGGCTGCTTGGGGCGATTCCACCCGGTCGGTTGAAGGATGGCCTCGCCGCCTGGCGCGACGATGGCGGGACCATCGAAGTCAGCCACGCGTCGTTCCAGTCCGGGCCGGTGGATATTCAGGGGTCGGGAACGTTAGCGCTCGATTCTGAGATGCGGCCGCTTGGCGCATTTGCGACACAGATTCAGGGTTATAACGCGGTCGTCGATCAATTGGTCGCCGATGGCCGGATATCGGCGAAGAATGCTGATTTCGCCCGAGCGGTCCTAGCCTCCATGGCCCAGACGGACGGCGATACGGGCAAGACCAAACTCGCCCTGCCGATCTCGATCCAGGATGGCTGGCTGTCAATCGGGCCGGCGCGGTTGGTCAAGCTGTCGGCGCTGCCCTTGGATTAGGCCGGTTTGATGACGCGCCCGTTGCGGCCCTTTGGACGGCGGGAGGCCAATTTGCTGAGTTCGTCCGCGACCCGTTCAATGACGCTATGCCAATCATGCGCCCGGCTTTGGCGGAATTGCCGCAGCGTGGGGTACCAGGGGCTGTCCTCACGCTCGCGCAGCCAGCGCCAATCCGACGCGAACCGGTTGAGCAGCCAGACCGGCTTCGCCAGCGCCCCCGCCAGATGGACGATGGCGGTATCGACGCTGATGACCAGATCGAGCGCCTCGATCAAAGCGCCGGTTGCGGCGAAATCATGCAGCTCGTCCGTCCAGTCATGCAGAACCATCCCCTCCCTCGGCGGCGGCTCGGCGACGCCAGGCTCGCGCTTGTCGAGTGAGATCAGCGAGATGCCCGGCACCTGGCCAAGCGGCGCCAGCGTTTCCCAGGGGATCGAACGCCGCCGGTCGGCGCTGAACAATTTATTGCCGCGCCAGGCAATGCCAATTTTCAGGCCTTCGAGCGGTGCCAGACGCCTCCGCCATGCCGCCACCTCTTCCGGGTCGACGCTGAGATAGGGGGTGTCGCCCGGAATGCTCTCGACGGTGGTGCCGAAGGCGAGGGGTAGGCTCAACATCGGGCAATGCAGGTCAAAGGGCGGCAGCGATTTGTCGATTTCCAACAGCCGCTCGATGCCGTGCAAATCGCGGAACAGCCGCAACAGTCCCTTGGGCGCGCTCAGGATTACCTTCGCTCCCGGCTCCAGCACGCCTTCGATCATCGGCACATAGCGGACGAACTGGATGTTGTCGCCGACGCCCTGCTCGGTATAGATCAGCAGCGTCCTGCCGTTCAGCCTTTCGCCCTTCCACTGCGGTTGCAGTAAATGGCGCGATCGGAGCGCGCTTTTGTATGAGCGTTGACGCCATTCATATTCTCGCCAGCCCTCTTCAAGTTGGCCGTTCAGCAGTAGCGTGCCGGCCAGATTGACATGGCCTTCCGGATTATCCGGGGCGCGACGGATAGCCTCCTCACAGGCAATGATCGATTCCTCGATCCGACCCCAATCGCGTAAGAGCAACGCATGGTCGCGCGCGGCGAGCGGCGATTTCGGCTGAAGTTCCGGCCCCAATCGCGCCTCGCGTTCCGCTTCTTCAACATCGCCTAGTTCGAAGAGAGCGGCAGCCAGGCTGTTATGCGCCTGCGCCAGAGTGGGATCGAGGCTAAGCGCATGGCGCGCTTGTGCCGCGCATTCGGCGTAGCGTCCCTGCTCATAAAGTGCGATCGCGAGATTGGCCGAGACCTGCATGAAATCGGGCTTGAGGGCCAGCGCATCGCGGTAATGGGCTTCCGCCTCCTCAAAGCGGTTTCGATCGGCGAGGGCCAGGCCCAGATTGCCATGCGCGTGGATCAGCTTGGGGTCCAGGCGGATCGCTTCGCGGCAATGGAATTCCGCCTCTTCCAGCTTGTTGATGTCGCGCATCAGCAGCCCGAGATTGCTATGGCCGCTGGCTAGGTTCGGATTATGTTTCACCGCCTCCCGGTAATGCCGCTCCGCCTGCTCCAGATTCAGCTCCTCGAAGGCCAGTACGCCCAGGCCGTTATGCGCATCCGGGTGATTGGGTTCGCGGCGCAGCACCTCCTCGAACATCACCCGGGCCTCGGCGAATTTCCGCTGTTCAAACAGCAGATTGCCAAGGTTGATGCGGATGCCCGATGAGGCTGGCGCGTGACGCAGCGCCTCGCGGTAACACACGGCCGCGTCATCGATCCGCCCTTGACCCTTCAGCGCCAGCGCCAGATTGACATGGGCGTCCGGATAATCGGGTTTGGCGCGGATAGCGTCGGCGCAATAGACTGCGGCCTCGCGGTGCCGGCCGAGATTGTTGAGGGCACTGCCCATATTGCTGAGATAGACGGCCGCACGCGGCTGATGCTTCAAAGCCGCCCCGATATACTCGATCGCGACATCGCTGCGGCCGACCTGCATCGCCAGCACGCCCAGCAGATGCAGCGTCTCGTAATGCTCCGGCATGGTCGCAAGGATACGCCTGTACAGCGGCTCGGCCTCGGCAAGGCGCCCGGCCTGATGATGCGCCAGGCCCATATCGAAGGCCTGCTGAATGGTCAGGGTGGGTTCGTTCACGCCCGTATTGCCCGCCGATAAAATTCCGAGGTCACGCCTTGTCCTGAACCGATAGGTTAATCAGACGGCCAAATCAACTACGGGCCGCGTCGTAACGATATCTGCTGACCATGACAACGGCGTACTCAACCTTCAAACAACTCATACTTCCGCATCAAATTGCGCAGCTGGTGATATTCCAGCTTCAGAAATGCGGCCGTGCGCTTCTGATGGTGGTTGTGGCGTTCCAGCGCGGCTGTCAGCAGCCGCTTTTCGATCTCGGCGCAGTGGCTGGAGAAGTCGTAGGGATCCACCGGCGCCGCGTCGGAGGTCGGCGCCGCCACGTCCGGCAGCGGACGCCAGGGTGAGTTGAACGGGTCGAAGCTGATCGCCTCAATCGGCTTTGTCGGATCCTCCGTACCCGTGCCGGCAACCGCGCGCTCAATCACGTTCTTCAACTCGCGCACATTGCCGGGCCAGGGATAGGCCAGCAGTGCTGCCTCTACCGATTTGGCGAAGCCGGGGAAGAATTGGCGTTTCAGCGACTTCGCCATCGACAGCCCGAAATGCTGGGCGAGCAGCAAGATATCCTCCGGCCTTGCGCGCAAGGGCGGTACCGTCACCACGGCGAAGGCAAGGCGGTCGAGCAGATCGGCGCGGAACTTGCCGGATCGGGCGAGGGCCGGCAGATCGACATTGGTCGCGGCCACCACACGCACGTCGACCGTGACCGTCTCGCTCGCCCCCAGCCGCTCGAACTCGCCATATTCGATGACGCGCAGCAGTTTTTCCTGCACCGAGAGCGAGGCGGTGGCGATCTCGTCGAGGAACAGCGTGCCGCCATCAGCGCGTTCGAACCGGCCGGCACGGCGTTTCACCGCACCGGTAAAGGCTCCCGCCTCATGGCCGAACAACTCGCTGTCGAGCAAACTGTCGCCGAGCGTGGCGCAATTCACCTTGATCAGCGGTTTGTCCCAGCGCGGCGACAGATAGTGCAGGCGATGGGCGATCAGTTCCTTGCCGGTGCCGCGTTCGCCGACCACCAACATGGTGCGGTTGAGTGCCGCCAGGCGCGACACATCGCCTAACAAAGCAGAGAAACTGGGGCTGGCGCCGAGCGGTGATTCTTCCATCCGCGACGAATAGCACTTTTTGTCATTCGATAAAATAATATGTTATTGGGCTAGCGATTGGCCGAATTGAAATGGCGGATTTCAGCCATTTTATGAGTTGGCACGCACCCTGCTATAGAGAGGGGTAGGTCAACTAAAGGAATCGCCATCATGGGTATTTTCTCTCGCCTATCAGACATCGTGAATTCCAACATCGTCGCCTTGCTCGACCGCGCCGAGGATCCGCAGAAGATCATTCGGCTGATCGTGCAGGAGATGGAAGACACGCTGGTCGAGGTGCGCTCGGCCGCCGTCCGGTCGATCGCCGATAAGAAGGAATTGGAGCGCAAGCTCAACACGCTGGTCCGCGAACGCGACAGCTGGGAAGCCAAGGCGGAACTGGCGATCGAGAAGGGCCGCGAGGATCTGGCCAAGGGTGCGCTGGTGGCAAAGAGCCGCGCGGTGCAGGCGATCGAGGCGGGGCAGGCCCAGCTTGCCGATCTCGACGCGTATCTCGCGCACCAGAATGAGGATGTGGCGAAGCTGCAGGCCAAGCTGGACGACGCCAAGCAGCGCGAGGCGGCAATGATCGCTCGTGCGCAATCGGCCCATGCGCGTCTTAAGACGCGCGGCGCGCTCTACGACAGCCGCGTTGATGACGCCCTGTCGCGCATGCAGCAGGTCGAACGCGCGCTCGACGAAATGGACGGCAAGGTCGACGCCTATGATCTCGGCCGCAACGGCCGCGGGCCCAGCCTGTCAGAACAATTCGCTGAACTCGAGACCGATACGAAGGTCGAGGATGAACTGGCGGCGCTGAAGGAGCGTCTCAGCAACCGCGTCTCGGCGAAAGCGTAGCCGCCATGGGGGAACTCGTGCCGATCTTCGTCTGCGCCATTCTGTTCGTCGCCTGCCCGGCGGTCATTCTTCACTACGTCACGCAGTGGAAGAAGACCCGGGGATTGTCGAGCGAGGATCAGCTTCTGCTGCAACAGCTTTTCACCCTGGCTCAACGGCTGGAGCAGCGCATCACCAATCTCGAGCGTGTGCTCGATACCAAGGAGTCTTTGTGATGAACGGCTTTCAAAGCATGGTGCCGCCAGACCCAAAACGTCTGTATCGCAACCGCAAGGAACGTGTCGTTGGCGGCGTCGCGGCAGGCATCGCCGATTACCTCGGTTGGGACAAGACGCTGGTCCGCCTTGCCTGGGTTGCCTCGCTGTTCGTTGCCGGTCCGTTTACCTTTTTCACCTATATCGTCATGTGGATGGTGATGCCGGAGGCGCCAAGCCAGCTGTTTCAAAGCGAAACGGAGCGCAGCTTCTGGCAATCGGTCAATGCCCGGCCGCGCGGAACGGTGGGCGATCTCAACCGGACCTTCGCGGATCTCGACCAGCGTTTAGCCAAGATGGAAAAGCGCGTTACGTCGCCGGATTTCACGCTCGACCGGGAATTCCGTAACTTAGGGGCATAAATGCTCCTGCCAATAAAACCATAATGCCGGTCGCAATTTCGGCACATTGATAGAACAGTTTTGCGAAAAAGACGGGAATTGGGATCATGGATGCACTGACCGATGTGGGCGGGGGCCCAAGTTTCGCGACCCATCGAGCGCCGCGCTCAATGGTGGCCAGGTACCGCAACTGGGTGGGGCTAGCCCTCATTGTCGGCGTTGTCGCAGCCGGGACTGCTTATTATGTCATGCAGCCCGCAGCACCGGCAGCCAAGGGCGCGGATGCCAAGGTGACAGCGCTGACTGTAACCGTTGTGCCGGTGCAGCAGGGCATGATCCCCCGCAGCCTGGTCGTCACCGGATCGCTCGCCGCCCGCGATGAATTGCCCATTGGCACTGAGACCATCGGTCTGGCGCTGTCGGAAGTTCTGGTGGAAGTGGGTGATCACGTCACGAAGGGGCAATTGCTCGCCCGCTTCAACGACCGGTTGCTGCGCGCCACGGTACAGCAGATGCAAGCCAGCCTGAATGAGGCGCGCGCCAATGCCAGCGAGGCCGACGCAAACGTCCATCGCGCCGATCAGCTCGTGAAAAACGGCTGGATGAGCGGCAAGGATTACGACAATCGCAAGGCCGGCGCCTTGACCACGGCTGCCCGTGTGGGCGTGGCGGAGGCCAATCTGGCTTTGGCGCAGGCGCAATTGCGTCAGGCTGAAGTGAGAGCGCCCGCCGATGGCACGATCACACAGCGTTCGGCGCATCTGGGCGCCGTGATGTCGGCCGGCGGTACCGAGTTGTTCCGCATGATCCGCGACGACCGGGTCGAGTTGGTGGCCGAACTGCCGGAGACTGATCTACTACCCGTCAAGCAGGGCCAGCCCGTGACGCTCGGCGTCGAAGGAGCGGCCGAGGTGCAGGGCGAGGTTCGCTTTGTCGAACCCTCGGTCGACCAGAAAACCCGCGTCGGCCGCGTGCGCATTGATGTCGCCAAAAGCCCCGATTTGCGTCCCGGCATGTTCGTGACCGGCCGCATCCTGCTGGGCCAGCAAAATGGCCTGACCGTGCCGGAGAAGGCGGTTGTCTATCAGGACAGCAAACCGCGCCTCTATGTCATCGGCGCCGACAACACGGCGGAGCTGCGCTCGGTGCAGTTGGGTCCGCGCGATAACGGCCAGATCGCGGTTTTGAGCGGCGTCAAGGCCGGCGAGCATGTCGCCCTGCGAGGTGCCGGCTATCTCAAGAACGGCGAAGCCGTGACCATCGTTGACGACAGCCAGGCCTTGCCCAGCACCGGCGAAGCCTCCAATCCCGCCCCCAGCCGGTTCTGAGGTCGATCATGTCGAATGGAAACATCTCCGGCATCGCCATCCGCCACCCGATGCCGCCGATCGTGTTGTTCGCGGTCCTCGTCTTCGCCGGCATTGCCGCCTATTTCACGATGGACGTGACCAACAACCCGGATATCGATTTCCCAGTGGTCACCATCCAGGTCAATCGCCCCGGTGCAGCACCGACCGAGCTTGAGACCCAGGTTACCAAGAAGATCGAGAATGCGGTCGGCAATCTCCAGGGCCTCGATCATGTCAGCTCGACGGTGACAGACGGCTCCTCGCTGACCGTGCTCGAATTCAAGATCGGCTATAATACAGATCGCGCGGTCAGTGACGTGCGCGACGCGGTCGGCCGGGTCCGGCCCGAACTGCCGCAGGATATCTATGAGCCCCAGGTGGTGCGCCAGGATACGTCCGGCGGTGAAATCCTGATCTACAACGTCACCTCGTCCCAGCGGTCCTATGATGAGATGACCTGGCTGGTCGATGACGACATCACTCGCGCCTTGACCCATGTTCCGGGTGTCGGCCAGATCGAGCGCTTCGGCGGCCAGAACCGGGAAATCCGCGTCAATCTCGACCCCCGGCGCCTGATGGCGGTGGGATTGACCGCCGACGAGGTCAACCAGCAGGTGCGCGACCTCAATGTCGACTTGCCGGGCGGACGCAGCAATATCGGGCGCGCCGAGCAATCGATCCGCACGTTGGGCGCCGCACGCAGTGTCGAGCAATTGGGTGGTGCTGAAATCACCGTGCCAAATGGCACCAAGGTGCGCCTGCGCGATCTGGGCGAGGTCGTCGACGGCGCTGCGGAACTGCGCACCCTGTCACGCTTTGATGGCCAGCCGAGCCTCGGCTTTGCGATCTATCGTGCGCCGAAATCGTCTGAAGTGACGGTGGCGGCGGGCGTCGCCAAGGCGGTTGAGCAGCTCCATAAGGACTATCCGGACGTCAAATTCGAGCTGGTGCTCGATTTCGTCAAGTTCACCAAGGAAAGCTTCAAGGCCTCGGTCGAATCGCTGGTGATGGGTACCATCCTGGCGGTGCTGGTCGTCTTGCTCTTCCTGCGCGATTGGCGCGCCACTTTCATCTCGACGCTGGCGATGCCGCTATCGACCATTCCGACTTTCCTTGTGATGAAGTTTTGCGGCTTCACGCTCAATGGCATCACCATGCTGGCCCTGTCTCTGGTGGTCGGCATCCTCGTCGATGATGCGATCGTCGAGATCGAAAACATCGTCCGGCACATCCGTATGGGCAAGCGTCCCTATGTCGCCTCGCAGGAGGCAGCGGAGGAGATCGGTCTCGCCGTCATTGCGACGACGATGACGATCGTTGCGGTGTTCGTGCCGGTTTCCTTCATGCCTGGTATCGCCGGCCAGTATTTTCGCTCCTTCGGCATCACAGTCGCGGTCGCCGTGCTGTTCTCCCTGCTGGTCGCGCGTCTGATCACGCCGATGATGGCGGCCTATCTAATGCTGCCGACGCAGAAGGACCATGACGAGCCGTTCTGGATGCCGCGCTATCTGAGGCTGCTCAGCTGGTCGCTCCGCCATCGCGTTGTCACCATTGTCGCGGGGATCATATTCTTCGTCGGCGCCGTCGGTCTTGCGACCAATCTTCCGTCGGGCTTCCTGCCGCCGCAGGATATCGGCTTCTCCCAGCTGAACGTCGAATTGCCGCCCGGCCAGACGCTGGCCGATACCGACGCCGTCATGCAGCGGCTGGGCGATCTGATGCGGGCGCAGCCGGAAGTCGAGCATGTCTGGACGGTTGCCGGCAGGCGGTCGCGCATTCAGCAAGGCCGCATGTTCGCGATCCTGACCGACCGCGATACGCGCGTCAGCCAGAAAAAGTTCGAGGCGCGGATGGAGCCGCTGATCAAGCAGATCCCGGGTATCCGCGCCGGCTTCAACTCGACCACCAGCGTCACCGGCAACAAGGATATCAGCGTCTATCTGACGTCCAATGACCCAGCGTCGCTGGAAGGGGCTGCCGATCGGTTGCGCAGCGAGATGCAGCAATTGCCATTCCTCACCAACGTCAATACGACGGCTGCGTTGCAACGGCCCGAAATTCTGATCAAGCCCAACCTCGATCGCGCGGCCGAACAGGGCGTGTCGGTAGCCGAGATCGCCCAGGTGGCGAAGATCGCGACGCTCGGCGATATCGACACCAATACGGCCAAGTTCGATCTATCCGATCGCCAAGTGCCGATCCGCGTTCAGATCGACCAGAAATGGCGTGATGAGCTCGGCATCATCTCCAACTTGCGGGTTCGTACCACCACCGGCCAGTTGCTGCCGCTTACTTCCGTGGCGGAGATCGGCATGGGCTCATCGGCAGCCGAAATCGACCGGTTCGACCGCTCCCGGAAAGTCGCCGTCGAGGCCGATCTGCACGGCAAGGATGTCGGCGACGCCATGAAGGTGATCAACGAGTTGCCGGCGATGAAAAACCTGCCGGCGGGTGTGACATTGCCGAGCTATGGCGATAGCGAGCAGATGCAGATTCTGTTCGTCGGCTTCTTGATCGCGCTTGTCACCGGCATCCTGCTCAATCTGGCAGTGTTGACCCTGTTGTTCCGCAATGTCTTCCAGCCCTTCACCATCATGGCGGCCTTGCCGCTTAGTCTCGGTGGGGCGATCGCAGCACTTTGGGTCTCTCATATGTCGATTTCGCTGCCGAGCCTGATCGGCATCATCATGCTGATGGGCATCGTCACCAAGAACTCGATCCTGCTGGTCGAGTACGTGATTATGGCAAGGCGCGATCGCGGCATGACGAGGCTCGAGGCGTTGATGGATGCGGGCGCCAAGCGTGCGAGGCCGATCCTGATGACCACGATCGCGATGGTCGCGGGCATGCTGCCGGTCGCCTTTGGTTTCGGCAACGATGCCGATTTCCATCAGCCGATCGCGGTTGCTGTGATCGGCGGCCTGGCATCCTCAACACTGCTGTCGCTGGTCTTCATTCCGGTCGTCTTCACGATAGTGGATGACATCCAGGCCTGGATGGGACCGAAATTCAGCCGGATGTTGACACCGAAGGAGGGGCCGGTTCCGGCCCCGGCGGCGGAGTAACGGGTTAGGCCTGCTTCGCCGCGATGATGCCGCGGCGAATGGCGCGGGTTCGGGTGAAATGGTTTTCCAGCGTCGCGCCGTCGCCGATACGGATGGCACGCTGGAGCCCTGCCAGGTCTTCCTGCAGACGGCCGAGCATCTCCAGCACAGCCGTCTGATTATTCAGGAAGACGTCGCGCCACATGATCGGGTCGGATGCGGCGATGCGGGTGAAATCGCGAAAGCCGCTGGCCGAGTATTTGATGACCTCTTCCTGCAGGTGTTCTTCGAGATCAGTCGCGGTGCCGACGATCGTATAGGCGATGAGATGCGGCAGATGCGAGGTGATGGCGAGCACGCGGTCGTGATGCTGGGCGTCCATCACCGCGATGTCGCTACCCGCCTGACGCCACAGCTCGCTCAACCGTTCGACGGCAGCAGGATCGGCCCCTTCGGGCGGCGTCAGGATCAACCAGCGTCCCTGGAAGAGATCGGCTTTGCCGGCTGCCGGTCCGGAAAACTCGGTACCGGCAATGGGATGGCCCGGTATGAACCTAGCACCCGGCTTCAGATGCGGCGAAACGGCCTCGAACACCGCCTGTTTGACCGATCCGACATCGGTCAGGATCGTCTTTGCTGGCAGCACCGGGCCGATCTTTTTTGCGATTGAGTCGTAAGCGCCGATCGGTGTCGCAATGATTACCAGATCAGCGTCTTTAACGGCTTCAGCCGCATCGTCCATGGCGAGATCGGCCAGGTCGAGTTCGATCGCCTGCCGCCTTACCTCCTCCGACATATCGACTGCGATCAGCCGCGTTGCCAGGCCGTCGCGACGGATGACGCGGGCCAGCGACGAGCCGATCAGGCCCATCCCGATGATGACGACATCGCCGAACTTCTCCATCGGCTTAACCAAGGAAGCTTGTCAGGGCGGCGACGACCGATTTCAGCTCAGCCTCTGTCCCAATCGAGATGCGCAAACTGTCGCCCAGATCATAGGCATGCATCTTGCGGGCAAGGATGCCGTTCGCTTTCAGATGCTCGAAGGCGGCGTCGGCATTACGGGCGGGATCGGCCGGGAAGCGGGCCAGCACAAAATTACCGGCACTCGGGGTCACATCCAGGCCAAGCGCCGTTAACTGGTCAGTAAACCAGGCGCGCCACACGTGATTATGATGCAGCGCCTCAGCGACAAACTGGACATCGTTGAGCGCAGCCAGGCCCGCTGCCAGTGCTGCCGCGTTAATATTGAACGGTCCGCGCACGCGACCCAGCACGTCGGCCACATCGGGCGAGCAATAGGCCCAGCCGAGACGAAGGCCGCCCAGGCCATATAGCTTCGAGAAGGTGCGCAGCATCACGACATTGTCGAACCGCGTGACCAACTCGGCGCCCGCTGTGTAGTCGTTATGCCCGACAAACTCGGCATAAGCGGCGTCGATCACCAGCAGGACGCCGGCCGGCAATCCCGCATGCAGCCTGGCAATCTCGTCAGCTGGCAGGTAGGTGCCGGTCGGGTTGTTCGGGTTCGCAATGAACACTGCCCGAGTGCGCGGCGTGACGGCGGCAAGCAGTGCGTCGACATCACTGCGCCGGTTGCGTTCGGGCGCTGCAACCGGTGTCACGCCGCAGGCTTTGGCTGCGAGCGCGTAGACTAGGAAGCCATGCGCGCTATAGACCAGCTCATCGCCCGGACCGGCATAGGCGCGGACCAGAAGCTGGATCAGCTCATCGGAGCCATTGCCACAGACGATGCGGTCGGGATCGATGCCGTGGCGCAAAGCGAGCGCCTGGCGCAACGCTGTCGCCCCGCCATCGGGATAACGGTGCAGTTCGCCAGCCAGTGCTGAATAGGCCGCCATCGCTGCGGGGCTCGGGCCGATCGCGCTCTCGTTGGAGGCGAGCTTGATGACTTTATCACGGCCGGGGATTTTGGACTCGCCGCCGATATACGGGGCGATGTCGAGAATACCGGGACGCGGAGTGGGAGCGGGCAAGGCCTAGTCCTTAAAACTGGTAGCTAAAGGGCGAGATCGATCGGTGCGGCATAGGCGCCGATGCAGAACCCGGAACGCGAGACGCCTTGTAGCGCTGTCGGGCTCCCCTCGCCAGCCTGTAAAGCGCCGGGTGCGATAAAGCCCGGCACATCGATCAGGCGCCAGCCTTCGTGACAACCAAGATCGACCAAATCGGTGCCGAAGTCACCAAGCGGCGCTTCCTTGTCAACGACCAGCCACGATCGGTCGAGTCCACTTGGCTCTGACGGGATGCAGGAAACCAGCGCCGCCGGTGCGGTATGATGGCCGACGAAGGGCAGGCGGAACTGCAGCGCGAGGGGCGCCGCTCCACGTTTCGATTTCTCCAGCAATTGCGGCCACCAGGGATTGGGGTCCTCGGCTGCCGGCCAGGGCAGGATGGCGACGATGTCGCTGGTGGCGCGTGCCTCGGCCAGTGCCGCACGTGCCTCCGCATAGCGCGTAACCGGCACGCTGAGGCCGAAATAATCGCGAATCGTCAGGTCGAGATCGGGGACGATGCTGGCCAGCGCCACCCGGAAATTGGATTCGATGCGGACCATGCCGGCGATGATTTCGTTCCAAATGCGCAGGAGAGAGCGCACCGGGAAATCGCCGTGATGGGCTGCCTGGCGCCGCCTTAGCATCTGCGCCTCGCGCGCCGGCCTCCAATACGGCCCACCCTGCTTGGCCGCGACAACGGCAGGGGCAAAGCGGCTGCGCTCGATCAACAGCTCATGGATTCGCCCGTCGATCTCGTCCAGCGCCTGCCGGATTTCCGCCAATTTCAGATTTTGCGTCGTCATCGCTGCTCATTCCCCTATCGGGGCATAGAGTGCGATCGTTTTAGGTTGAATCAACCTAAAACGTGAATCTCACTCTACTTCATATGGTTAGGGTCTGATTCACGGTTCAATTGAACCGATCAGACCCAGGTATTCCGCCGATGCCGCGCCTGTAAATAGCCGTTGCGTTCTTTGCCGCGAGATAAAGATTGACAGCAGGGGGAGGGAAGACGACTTTCCCCAGCCTCGGTTCCGGTACTGTACGGGAGTGGTAACCGCCCATGATCGATCAAGCATCCTTATTGAATCCCGCCGGCGACGGCGTGACCGGTCTGCCCGGTCATCAATTCGTCTCGACGCAGGGTCTCGCGCTCGATTGCGGGCTGTCGCTCGCCCCCTACACGCTCGCCTATACGACTTACGGCCAACTGAACGCCGATCGCTCCAACGCGATTCTCGTCTGTCATGCGCTGACCGGCGATCAGTATGTGGCAGAACCCCACCCCGTCACCGGTAAGCCCGGCTGGTGGGATATCTTGATCGGGCCTGGCAAGGTGCTCGATACCGACCGCTATTTCGTGATCTGCAGCAATGTGCTGGGCGGCTGCATGGGTACCACCGGCCCAAGCGACGTGAACCCGGCGACGGGCGAACCGTTCGGTACTAATTTTCCGGTCATCACCATCGCCGATATGGTCCGTGCGCAGGCGCAGTTGATCGATCATCTGGGCATCGACCAGCTTTTCGCCGTGATCGGCGGCTCGATGGGTGGCATGCAGGTGTTGGAATGGGCGGCGCGGTATCCGACCCGCGTCTTCGCTGCCGTGCCGATCGCGACGGCCGCGCGGCATTCGGCCCAGAACATCGCGTTTCATGAGGTCGGGCGTCAGGCCATCCGAGCCGATCCCGATTGGTGCGGCGGCGCCTATCAGATCGCCGGCAAGCGCCCTCATCGCGGTCTCGCGGTCGCGCGTATGGCGGCCCATATCACTTATTTGTCGGAACCGGCCTTGCACCGGAAATTCGGCCGGTCTCTACAGGCGCGCGAGCAGCTTTCCTATGGCTTTGAGGCGGATTTCCAGGTTGAAAGCTATCTGCGCCATCAGGGGTCGAGCTTTGTCGACCGGTTCGATGCCAATTCCTATCTCTACATCACCCGCGCAATGGACTATTTCGATCTGGCGGCGGAGCATGGCGGGCAGTTAGCCGATGCCTTCGCGCGCACGCCGACGCGGTTCTGCGTCGTCTCTTTCAGTTCCGACTGGCTGTTCCCGACAGCCGAAAGCCGCGTTCTGGTGCGCGCGCTGAATTCAGTCGCGGCCAATGTCAGCTTCGTCGAAATCCCGACCGATCGCGGCCATGACGCTTTCCTGCTCGACGAGCCGGAATTTCATCAGGTGTTGGACGGATTCTTAAGCGGCAGCGCTGAGCTGCGCGGATTGGGGCGGCGGTAGATATCATGCGGGCCGATTTACGGTTGATCGCCGACATGGTCGAGCCTGGCAGCCGCGTGCTCGATGTCGGCTGTGGCGATGGCGCATTGTTGGCCTATCTGGCGGAAACCAAGCGTGTCGACGGGCGTGGCGTGGAGCTGAGCCAGGCTGGCGTGAATGCCTGTGTCAGCAATGGCATGTCGGTCATCCAGGGCGATGCCGATACCGATCTCAGCTTCTATCCGAGCGCCGCCTTCGATTATGTCATCTTGAGCCAAACCCTGCAGGCGACGCGCAATCCCAAACAGGTATTGCGCGAATTGGTGCGCATCGGTCAGCACGCGATCGTGTCCTTCCCGAATTTCGGGCATTGGCGGGTGCGGCTGCAATTGCTGGCCACGGGACGGATGCCACGGACGGGTACGCTCAGCTATGACTGGTACGACACACCCAATATCCATCTTTGCACCATCACCGACTTCATCGCGCTGGCGCATAGTTTGGATATCACGGTCGAGCGGTTCCTTACTCTCGATCCTAAGGGGCGCTCCTGGTCGCAGGGGCGTGTCGGGCGCATCGCCAATCTGCTGGGCGAACAGGCGATCTTCTCGCTGCACGGTTGAGATTCTAAGGTCGCCTGACGTTCGGTGCTGGCGCAGTTGTTGCTTCTTTTCCTACTATCGGGAGCGGCGGATCGATAGCGGGGATAGTGGGGCATGGACCATCAGGCTTACAGCGAGGAAGAGCACAAGCAGGACCTGCAGGTTTTGCACAGCATGGGCTACGCGCAGGAATTGGAACGGCGTATGGGCGCCTTCTCCAATTTCGCCATCTCGTTCTCGATCATCTGCATCATCGCCGGTGGCGTCGACAATATCTCCCAGGTGACGAGCGGCATCGGCGGTGCCGGGATCGGCATTGGCTGGATTATCGGTGCGTTGATATCCGCAACCTTCGCGCTTGGTATGGGACAGATCGCGTCCGCTTACCCAACCTCCGGCGGGCTGTATCATTGGGGTTCGATCCTCGGTAACCGCTTCACGGGCTGGGTGACGGCGTGGCTCAATCTGATCGGGCTGATCACCGTGCTGGCCGCCGTCAATGTCGGCGTCTGGGTGTTCTTTGTCGGCTCGTTTGGCGAAGCCGTCGGCGTCGATCCCGATCAGAATAGCTGGACGTTCTATTACGAACAGGCCGTCTTCGTGGCGGTGATCACCATCGCGCAGGCGATCATCAATCATGTCGGCATCGGGCTAACCGCGAAGCTGACGGATTTCGCCGGTTACCTCATCATGATCACGGCGGCCGTACTGACGATCTCCTGCATAGTCTATGCGCCGCATTGGGAGTTTTCCCGGCTCTGGACCTTTGCAAATTACTCAGGTCTGCCGGAGGGTGATGGCGCCGTCTGGCCGAAATCCGACTCGCTGCTCTACCTGATGGGGCTAGGGCTGCTTCTGCCGCTCTATACCATCACCGGCTATGACGCCTCGGCCCACACCTCGGAGGAAACGCGCAACGCCAGCTTGTCTGTGCCGAAATCGATGGTGAACGCGGTGGTTGGCGGTGGCGTATCGGGCTGGATCATGCTGTGCGCCATCATCATCGCGCTCCCCAACATGGACGATGCGGCTCAGCAAGGCGGCAATGTCTTCTTCTGGATGATCGATACGGTGCTGCCGCACAAGCTCGGCCTGGCGCTCTATTTCTGTATCCTGGTGGCGCAGTTCATCTGCGGCCTTGCGACCACGACGTCGGCCTCCCGCATGATCTTCGCGTTTGCCCGCGATAATGGCTTGCCCTTCTCGAGCAGCCTGAAACATGTCAGCAAGAGTCACCGTTCACCGGTGGCGGCGATCTGGACGGCAGCGATCGCGGCGATCATCTGCACGCTCTATACCTCGGCTTATACGACCATCGTGTCGGCCACGGTGATCTCGATCTTCCTGTCTTATGCGCTGCCGATCGGGCTTGGCCTGTTTGCCTATAAGCGTAGTTGGACCAAGATGGGGCCGTGGGATCTCGGCATCTGGTTCCGGCCGATTGCGGTGCTTGTCCTGCTCGGTGCGGCCCTGATCGTCTATGTCGGCATTCAGCCGCCCAACGATAAGGCGGCGTGGATCCTGCTGGCCTATCTGGTGATTGCCGCGATCATCTGGGTCGTCTTCGAACGGCATCGCTTCCAGGGCCCGCCGATCGGCGACATGATTGCCAAACGCCAACGTGAAATCGCCGAGGCGGAGGTCGCAATCGGCGAGACGGCAGCCTAAATATTTCTCATCGTGTCTTAAGTGGACGATAACCTGTTCCGCGCTACTTAAAGTCCAGCGTCAGCGACTGGGCGTTTGGGGATAATGCGGCACTGTTTGCGTCTTTTTGAGACTTTCGTCGGTATCATAGTAGTTCTTTCGCAGGCGGCAGCTTATGCAGCCGATGCTGATCTTTTTGACAGCGGCAAACTGCTGGCGACCGCTGGCGTGACGGCGATTGAGGGGGAGGGTGGCGGCGGTATCACGCCCTGGGCTTTGATCACCGGCTACGAGACCCGCGATGCGATAGGCGCTAATGCGCATTATACCTATGTCAGCCTGCCGGATTTCGATGTTCAGTCCGGCGGCTTCGCCGTTGGGCTGTTCGACCGGGTCGAGCTTTCCTATGCCAGGCTGTGGTTCCAGACGGGGGATACTGGCGCCAGATTGGGACTTGGCCGGGATTTCACCTTTCACGAGGATGTGTTCGGCGCCAAGGTCCGGGTGATCGGCGATGCGGTCTATGAGCAGGACGACTGGCTGCCGCAATTGGCCCTTGGACTTGAGTACAAGCAGACCGACCAGGGCAATATCCTGACTGCCATCGGCGCCCGGAACGATCACGGCGTCGATTTCTACGCCGCTGCTACCAAGCTGTTTCTGAGCGAAAGCCTGCTGGTCGATGTCACCCTGATGGAGACCAGGGAAAATCAGCTCGGCATCCTGGGATTCGGCGGCAATAAGGGTGATGCCTACAGTACGGAGGTGGCCGCATCGGCCGCCTATCTGGTCACCCGCCATCTGGCGATTGGCGCCGAATATCGGACCATGCCATCCAACCTGTCATTCTCGGAACAAAATGCGTGGAAGGATGCCTTTATCGCGTATTTCCTGACCAAGAACGCGTCGCTGACCTTGGCCTATGTCGATGCCGGCACTATTGCCACGGTCGAGGACCAGCACGGTTTCTATCTGTCCTTGCAGACGGGGTTTTAGCGGTCCTTTGATAAAGTTGCAGATAATCTGGCGATGCTGGGTGGCTGCGGCGTATCATCAAACCGATCCTTATAATTGGATAGCGATGTGACACTCTTCCGTCTGATATCGTGCCTAGCCGTCCTGACATTGCTGGCAATGCCGGCTCGCGGCGGGGAAATCGTCGAAATCGTCCAGCGGGATCGCGCCTTCAGCCCGGCCGAGGTGACGATCCATGTCGGTGATACGGTCCGCTTCCTGAACGAGGACAGCTTCGCGCATAACATGCTGTCCGAAACGCCTGGGTTCGAATTCGATCTGCAATTGCAGAAGCCGGGCGAGATCAAGGAAATCACTTTCGATCACCCGGGCGTGGTGATGGTCGGCTGCGACATCCACACCAAGATGCATCTGATGATCACGGTGAAGTAGGACTAGAAGTCCGGCAGAGTCTGCGCGTTCTCTACGGTCCGGACGGTCAGTTCGCTGGTGCGGCCGCGGACAGCAACGGTGTGTGGTTCAAACTCGTCCAGCGGAATGCCGCATAAGGTTGCCAGCGAATCGGCGATCACCAGCTCCACCTTGAAGCGCTTGGTCAATTCTTCAACGCGGCTTGCGGTATTCACCGTGTCGCCGATTGCGGTCAGCGACAAGGCGGTGCCCCAGCCCATATCGCCCGTGATCACGGGACCGGCATGAAGCCCGATGCCGATGCGCAAGGTCTCGCCGAAATCGGAGAATTCCCGATTAATCTCGGCGAGCTGGTAGGACATCGCCTTGGCAGCCCGAAGCGCGTCGCGGCCCGCCTCGCTGAGCGGTTTATTCAGCCCGAACAGAGCCATGACGCCATCGCCGACGAATTTATCGAGATAGCCGCCGCTTTGCTCAACCGCCCGTCCCATGCCGGCGAAATAGCGGTTGAGCAAAAACACCGTGTCATAGGGCAGTTTGGATTCCGATATCCGCGTGAAATCGCGCAAATCAGCGAACAGCACGACGATATCCTTTTCGCGTGGCGCTTTGCCGGTGTCGAAGCGACGCTGATGCTCGTTATCGGCGGGGAATTGAAACAGCGGAAAGACGGAAATATCGGTGGTCGGCCGGATCTGGCAGGCAAGACGCACATCACTTGCGGCGCCAAACCGCTCCAGGATACGCGCCTCGTCGGCGGTCGGTGGCGGCAGGCGGGCATTGCCACCGACGCGCACGCGGCAGGTGCTGCAACGGCTGCGTCCGCCACACACGCTGGCATGGGGAATATCAGCTGACCGGCTGATTTCCAGCACGGTTGGCCCCGGCGGCGTCATCACCACCCGGCCGTCATTATAGGTGACGCTGATCTGGCCGAGGGTTTTGCCTGGCCGGTCGCGTATGTAGCGCGCGATCAAGGTCAGCGCCAGCGTGCCGGCCAGCGCGTAATAGAGGGCGTGCTCCAATTCGCGCAAAAGTTCCTCGCCTTCCGGCCCCGGAATATTGGCATTGGCGACGAAGGCGCGGTGTTCGCGTGGTTGCACATTGAGGGCCGCGACTTCGCGGCTGGCAGCCAGAAATCCCGTCAGAGCCAGAACCGGCATCAGTAGCGCGCCCGCGAACAGCACGATCCGTCCGCGCGGATACCAGGGGCGGAAACGCAGCCAGAAATGGATGCCGATACAGCCATGCGACCACGCGATGATCAGCAGGCTGATCTGGCGCAGGATCTGGAACGGATGGTCGAGGAACTGCCAGACGACATAGGAATAATTGAGCTCGGTACCGTATAGCAGCATCGAAATGCGGACTTCGACCAGATGATGAGTGAGGAACACCGGTATCAGCAGGCCGAGCGAAAGCTGCATCGCCTCCCATAACGGCATGCGCAGGTTCCGGCGCAAATACAGCGACCAGAAGCCGAGCGCCAAATGCGATGACGCGGCGGTGGCGAAGACAAGGCTCAGCCAGCCGAGGCGGAACAGCCCAACCATATAGGGCTGCGCCGCCTCCATGAAGGAGATGCCGATCAGCCCGAAACTGTGGTTGGTCAGATGCAGGAAAACAAAGCTGAACATCGTCAGCCCGGTCGCCAGTCGATAGCGTCGAAGCCAACCGGCGAGATTACTCGGCGCCTCCTTGGTTTCGTCGCCGCGTGGCGGTGCCGGAGCACGCCGCTCGACCGCGGGCTTGGCTGTGGCGGGCTTGCTACGCGATGCCGCAGCCGTCATCGGCTATTTTGTAACGATCGTCGCATGCATCGGCGCCAGTTTCGCCAGCAACTGATTCTGCGCGCCGAACGGGATGTCGAGCTGTTCCATCGCATCCTGCAGGTCTTCGACCAGGGCGTTGAATTGGGCATCGGTGATCATGAGCTTTTGATGCGCTTCCTTCATGTCGCGGCCTTTATAGACGCACGGTCCCCCCAGCAACTCGCAAAACTGCGATGCAAGCTCCCGCTTGACGCGCTTGATATTGCTGTCGTCAAAACTGTGCTGGATGCGGGGATCGACGAGGGCGCGGTCGATCAGATCGTTGGCGAGGCTGGTAACGCCGGCCTCACCGCCAAACGTATCGAACAGTTTCGTATCGGCGGCGAAGCTCGGCTCACCCGCACAAGTGAGCGCCAGTAGTGCAAACAGGAAGATCAATCGAACCATAATGACGGAAGAGTCCGCGATTGCAGGCCGAATGACAATGAAAATTGCCGGTTGGAGCGGGCTCAATGGCGCTCCCAGGCGGGCGAACCCGCCTGGCGGGTCTCAAATCTACGGCTTAGCGATACCAATAGCCGTAATGATAGTAATGCGGGTGGGCGGGTTCGATGACGCAGCCGCTGAGCGATCCGCAAACCAGCCCAAGAGCGATCATCAGCGCCAACGGGCTGTGGACAAGGGACTTGAACATCTTAGCCATGGTGGCCTCCATTCATTGCATCTCACTTAGGGTTACGAGAGCAAGAAGGCCGAAATTCCAAACCTGTCCTTTAATTAATCTAGGAGGTTTTGGCGGAGTTGTGGTGGCTCAGCGCAGCGGGATCGCGTATATCAGCCCGCCATTCGTCCATTGGGCATTGAGGCCGCGTGGCAATTTCAGCGCCGAGCCCATGCCGACATTGCGCTCATAAATTTCGCCGTAATTGCCGACCGCCTTGACGATATTGACCACCCAATCCTCACTCAGGCCCAATGCCGCTCCAAGCCCAGGATCGACGCCGAGCATGCGCTGGATTTCCGGATTGGGCGATTTCTTCATCGCCTCCACGTTCGCCTGGGTTATGCCGGATTCCTCAGCCTGGAACAGGGCATAGACAGTCCAGGTGATGATGTCGCCCCATTGCGGATCGCCCTTGCGATAGGCCTCGGCCAGCGGCTCCTTCGAAATGATTTCGGGCAGGATCACATATTCCGCATCGGTCGCGTGATGGCTGGTCCTGGTTGCGGCCAGACCCGAACCGTCATCGGTCAAGGCGTCGCAGCGGCCGGCAAAAAACGCGTCGTCGCGTTCCGGGATGCTTTGGATCACCACCGGCTTGTATTCCATCTTATGGCTGCGGAAATAATCGGCAAGGTTGAGTTCGGTCGTCGTCCCGGTCGCAATGCAGAACGTCGCCCCACCCAGATCGTTCAGGCTTTTCACGCCAAGCTTCGCCGTAACCATCACGCCCTGACCGGTATAAAAGGTCGGCGGCGCGAAACTGAGGCCGAGCGACGTGTCGCGTTTCAGCGTGAAGGTGGTGATCCGCGCCAGAATATCGATTTCACCCGATTGCAGAGCGGTGAAGCGCTGCAGCGCGTTGAAGGGCAGGAACTTTACCTTGTCAGCCCGCCCGAACACCGCCGCCGCAACGGCCCGGCAGACATCGACTTCAAGCCCTGCCCAGTTGCCCTTGGCATCGGTCAGGCTGAACCCGATCACGCCATCGCTGACGCCGCAATTGACGAAACCGCGCGCCCTGACCGCATCCAGCGTTTCGCCCGCATGGGCTGCGTCCGTTCCGCCAAAGCCGAGGCAGGCGGCAACCGCCATGCCGAACAGCAATAAGGCCCGGCGCATCGAATTTTCCAATGGAGTGCTCCACCGCCCAAGATCAGGCGTCACATAAAGGTTTCGAAGACATCCATCGTGTTTTCGACGCCCAGGCGCTCGAAATTGTCGCTCAGCCATTTATCGGTGGTCTCGAAGCCGAGATCGTGCAGATCCTTTAAGAACGGCCAATGCGTGTTGAACTTGCTGAGCGCACCCAGCCGCGCCATGTCCGTCTCGGCCTCGATCATGTGAAACCGCACGGCTTCGTAGCCGGTTTTCTGCAACGCGCCCTGCTCGACCAGCCGGGATATCGTCGCGACACCGCGCATTTCGCGAACCAGACTCGAATTGAAGCTCATTTCGTTCATCCGGTTCAGAATCTCGCGCGATGTCGTCGGCACGTCGGCGCGGTTCATCGGGTTGATCTGAATGATCACCACATCGTTGCTGTAGCATTCATGGATCAGCGGATAGATCGCGGGATTGCCGAGGAAGCCGCCATCCCAGTAATACTCGCCATCGACCTCGACCGCCTGAAACAACAGCGGCAGGCAGGCCGATGCGAGCAGCATGTCGACGCGCATTTCCGGCGTTCGGAAAACCCGTGGCTTGCAGGTCCGCACGTTCGACGCCGTGACGAATAATTTGACGTCCGGCCGGGCGCGCAACCCGGCGAAATCGACCATATCGACCAGCACGTCGCGCAGCGGGTTGAGGTTCAGCGGGTTCAGCTCATAGGGCGAATAAAGCCTTGTGATGAAATCCATCATGACCGAAAGCACCGCCGGATCGATGGAGGAACGGAAGCTCTTCTCGCTGATCTCGCGCCAGAATTGCGCCAGCGCGTCGATGGCGCCCTGGCGCTGGCGCTTCAAGAACCCATCGGCGAAGACCACGCCATTAATCGCGCCGGCGCTGGTCCCGCTGATGCCATCAATATAGATGCGGCTATCCGACATCAGCCGATCCATGACACCCCAGGTAAAGGCGCCGTGCGATCCCCCGCCCTGCAATGCCACGCTCAGATGTTTAACGCCAGGTCGACGTGGCGGCCGCGCCAGTTCCGGCCGCGGCTGTGACGGGTCGGGCAAGTCGTGATTATTAAACGCCATTCTTCCCCCAAAGACGGCCCAAATGCCGAGCCTTAACAAAAATGCGCCATGCTGAGCCCGTTTGTCCATCTTCTGGGTCAAACGGCGGGTTTATGCGCCGCAATGTTGCACTGCGATTGACCCTTGAACCCGGCGCAGGCAGGATTGGCCTTGTTGTTCGTTTTGCTGTGCGCGTAGCCGTGGCCGGAAGACGCTAAAGGAATAAGGGTCTTGCCAGGTCAATCAAAGCCATCGACGTCGCCGCGCATTGCCGCCATCTTCTTCCTGGATTTCGCCTCCGTCGTGGCGTTCTGGATGTCGGTGCCTTTGCTCACCATCATTCTGAAAGATCGCGGCGTCAGCGCCGGCGAAATCGGCATATTCGCAGCGATGCCCTGGTTTGGCTTGCTGGCGGTGTCGCCGATCCTGCCGTTCCTGATGCGCCATCTCGGCCTCGCATGGGCGACTTTGCTCGGCGTCCTGCTGGGTGCCGTGTCGCTGGTCCTGTTCGCCGCTACAGCGTCGTTGCCCGTCTGGTATGTCCTCTATTTCCTGCAGGGCGTCGCACTCGCCATACGCTGGGTCGCTGGCGATACATGGTTGAATGGCGTTGTCACGGACGCGATCCGCAACCGCGTCGTCGGCATCCTGGAAATGATCATGTGTACCGCAGTAGGCGCCGGGCCTGCTTTGCTGGTCGTGGTCGGCACCGATGGCAATGTCGGCTTTCCGGTTGCAGCCGCGATCGAGGCGCTGTCGCTGGTCCCGCTTGTACTGATCTGGCGCAGCGCACCCAGGCTTCATGACGAACAAGCAGGGCAGGCGACATCCGATATCCCGTCATTCTGGTCGATCCCGCGTCTCGAGCCGATCGCCTATCTCGGTCTGCTGATGGTCGGGATGGTCGAGGCGAGCAATGTCGCCTTGCTGCCGCTATACGGCCTGTCCTATGGCTTTAGCGCCGATATCTCCACGACCTTGTCAACGGCGCTTCAGGTCGGCGCATTAGGCGGTGCGCTCGGTGTCGCCACCTTTGCCGCAAAGGTTGATCGCCGGCAGGTTCAACTTTGGGCGATCGGTATTTCGGCGGCCATGCCGTTTCTCATGCCCCTGGCGCTGCGTTTGTCACCCGGCCTTCAAATCCCGGCTTTATGGGCCGTACTGATGATCTGGGGTGCGGCACAAGGCGTGTCCTTTGCCCTGGCGATGGTCGCCCTGGGCAGCCGGTTTTCGGGTTTGGCATTGGCTCGCGCTGTAACTCTCGGTATGGAT
This sequence comes from uncultured Elstera sp., assembly GCA_903931835.1. Lineage (GTDB taxonomy): Bacteria > Pseudomonadota > Alphaproteobacteria > Elsterales > Elsteraceae > CAIZEE01. The sequence continues at coordinate 2,363 of CAIZEE010000514.1, read as the reverse complement.
TCGTACACGATCGGGAGCCTTTTGGGTCCGGTCGCCATCGGCAAGCTGGTTGATCAGGGCGGGCCCGATGCCCATCCACTTGGCCTCGCTGTTGGAACCTGCGCGATACTGGCCGTCGCCACCTTCGCCGTATTGGGAACGAAAGAGCGGACGCAGGTTAGGGCCGATTAGCGGCGGGCGTTTCTTTCGGCTTTTTCCAGCGCCTCGAAATTGACCTTGTCGAGGCCGAGCGCCTCGATCTCGTCCTGGGACAGTTTCGACATCGCTTCGGCGCGGCGCTGTTTGCGCAATTCCGCCTCGCTGATGATCGTTGGGATCAGCATGCCGACGACGCGGACCAGCTCGATACTCTCAAGATTGACCTCGCCATCGCTTGATTGCTCGCGCATTTCCTTCAGTCCATCGGCGGCATGCAGCGGCTCATCATAAAACCGGGCATCGGCGATATCGCTCCAATGGCCGCCGCGGGCGAGGTAGACGCGGCCGCCCTCGGTCTTTTCGGCCGTAACCAGAAAGCCAAATCGCTCTTCAATGGTGTTGGCTGGCACGTAACGCGGAACAACCCGATTCATTGCTAACCCCCCGGTACTGATGATTTACGGGTATTGATGCTTTACGCCCTAATGAAACGCGCTCTGGCACCGCGCTCGATCGCTGCTGCTGTCAGCCGATCCAGCTCCAGCTTCTGCTGCAGCAATTCCAGCATCTGCAGTTCCTGCTGCAAGGCCGTGCCATCGGCTGCCACAACGTCGCAGGCAAGTGCATAGGCCGTCTCGCGCAGGCGCACCGGCAGGCCATTCTTCACCAGTTCCAGAACGGTGTCGATGCCGTCTTCATCCTGCAGCAAATCAACACAGGCGTTCGAGATTTCGCCGAGACCGCTGTGATTGAAACCTTCGAAGACCGGCAGGAAGCCGATGATTTCGCCGATCATGTGGAGCTCGCGATCGCTCATATCCTGATCGGCGGCAGACGCCAGAACCATAGTGTAGACCAAGGCGACGTGATGACTGATCATATAACTGCTCCTGAAATCGCGGTTACTTAACCGTTTCGCCCTCGCGGTGACAAGAACCATCGAAAAATGCCTTGGTCTCGTCGATCGCGGTCTTGATGCCGACGCGCGCGACGTCAACGCCGGGTGGGAAGGCGCCGAGCAATCGGGACGGCATCATCGGGTCCAGCAGCACAAAGATGCCGCGGTCGTCGGCGCGCCGAACCAATCGGCCGAACGCCTGCTTCAGCTTTAATCGTGTCAGGCTGTCATCATAGATTTTGCCACCAAATCGAGCCTTGCGGGCGCGGTGCAGAATATCCGGCCTGGGCCAGGGCACCCGGTCAAACACGATCAGGCGCAGCGAACGCCCCGGCACATCGACGCCGTCGCGCACCGCATCGGTGCCGAGCAGGCAGGCGTCTTCCTCTGCGCGGAATATATCGATCAGCGAGGCCGTGCCCATGCCATCGACATGCTGAGCCAAGAGTGTCAGCCCGGCATCGTCCAGCGCCTGCGCGATATTGCCGTGCACCGCGCGCAGCCGGCTGATCGCGGTGAACAGGCCGAGTGCTCCGCCGCCGGCCGCGAGGAACAGCGAGCGATAGGCCGCCGAGACCTGGGCCAGATCGTCCTTGCGCACATCGGTTACGATGAAGACGCGCGTATTGGCTGGGTAGTCGAAGGGCGAGGGCACGCTTGCCCGAAGTGCCGGGGCGGGCAGATGAACCGCTCCGGTCCGCTGTTCCGCCGCCGCCCAGTCCGCCTCCGCATCACCGGTCCCGTCGGTGAGTGTCGCCGAGGTCACGACGATGCCGTGCGCCGCCCCGGCGATGGCAAGCGCCAGCGGCTCGGTCGGGTCGACCCAATGCCGCGACATGCCGACATCGACCTCGTCACCACCCCGCCGATCGATGGCGAACCAATCGACAAAGGCGTCGGGGGTCGGCTGGTCCAGAGTCTTCAGCATGGCGATCCAGCCGCCCAGCGGATTGATCGCGCGCCGCATCAGGCTGCGTGCGATCGCCTCGATGCGCTGGCGCATGGCGGTATCCAGTTCGTCGGTATCGTCCGCAAGACGTTTCAGCAGCGTCAAACGCAGATCGCTCAGTGGTTTGACCAGTTGCGACAGCGCTGTTGCAGCTTTGACAGCAGCTTCAGGCAGCCCCTCGATAGGGGGCGTGGTATCCGCCTCCTGGCTGAAATCCTCATCCCGACCAACCGCGCGCGCCAGCACTTGCGCGCGTGCCAGTGTCAAAAACGCCTCGACCGGCCCAAGCGGCTGACCCTCGCGTAGCCGACTCGCCCATCCTTCGCCGGGCAGCGCCCGTGCGGCGCGGATCGCGTCATCGAGCTGACGCTGCCCGTC
>CAIZEE010000513.1 GCA_903931835.1 uncultured Elstera sp. | reverse complement strand
GGGCAAAGCATGCAGCCAGAACACAAAGATCGCCGACAGAAACACCGAGCTCGCAAATTCCGGGATTGAGGTCGTGGCGACACAGGTGAGCGAGACGACCCGGTCGACCATCGTGCCTGCTTTGACCCCGGCCAGGATGCCGAGCGACAGGCTGAGCGGCACCATCACCAGCATCGCGGATGTGGCGAGGATGCTGGTACGGATCAGCCGTTCGGGCAGGATTTCCCAAACCGGCGCCTTATAATGGGTCGAGATGCCCCAATCGCCGGTCACGAAATGTCCGAGCCAGCGCAGATAGCGCCACAGGAACGGGTCATCGTAGCCATGCCGATGCAGCCAAAGTGCCCGCTGCGCCTCGGTCGAGAACTGGCCCAACGCCTTTGCTGCAACATCGGCGCTGTCCAATTCCAGCACACCGTAAACGATGAACGATACGGCCAGCATGGTGCCCAGAATTTCGATCAGCCGGTCGATCAGGAACCATCTCATGTCAGGCAAGCCAGGTTTCGGTCAGATCGAAGTAATCCGATGGATGCACCCGGTAGCCACGCACCCGGCCTGACACGGCGGTGAATTTGTTCATCCAGAACGGCTGCACCATGACGGCGCGGTCTTGCAGGATCGTCTCGACGCCAGCCATCGCGCCTTTGCGCGCTTCGGGATCGACCACGCTCATGGCCTGGTCGAGAGCGGCGTCGAAAGGGGCATCGGCCAGATGGGTTTCGTTCCAGGCGCTGCCAGAGCGATAGGCCAGATCGAGCGTCTGCACACCGAGCGGCCGATGCGCCCAAAACGTCAGGCCGAACGGCACCTTGTTCCAGACCGGCCAGTATTCGGTCGAGGGCACGATGTTGAGGGCGATGCGGATGCCGGCCTCAACACAATTCTGCTGCAGGATCTGGCCGATATTCTGTTCCCAGGTGCCTTGCGTGTTGCCAATTGTCAGCGTCAGGTCGACGCCATCGGCATAGCCAGCCTCGGCGATCAACGCCTTGGCCTGCGCGACATCGCGTTTCTGCGCCGGCACCGGGTAGTATTCCGGCTGAAACGGGGCGACATGGTAATTGGCGGCGACGGAGCCCTCGCCGTGATATCCCAAATCGAGCATCTGCTGATTATCGGCTGCCAGCAGGATCGCCTTGCGTAGACGGATATCGTCGAACGGCTTCTGGTCGATCTGCATGCGGATACAGGCCGTCTGCGCTGCTTTGCCGGTCAGCAATTGCAGTTGCGGCAGCCGGCCGATCAGATCGAGATCGGTCACGCCGATGCGGTAGAGGATATCGACCTGATCGGCTGCGAGGGCGCCCAGATGAGCCGCTATGCTGGTGCCCATATCGTAGAAGCGGATTTCGTCGAGATAGGGTTGGCGGCCCCAATACTCTGGCCGGCGGCGAAACACCGCGCGGCGGCCGACCGCGTAATCCACCATCGCGAACGGACCGGTGCCGACCGGGTTCTTCGCCCAGTCGCCGCCCTCTGCCTCATAGCGACGATGCAGGATCGGGCAGGTCGAGGCGAACAGCATTTCCGGTATCGCCAGATTGGGCCGGTCGAGATGCAGGCGAAATTGCCGCTCGTCGATGACCTCTACATCGCGCACGCTGCTGAAGGCCGTCTTGTTGGAGGATTGCGAGTCCGGCGCCAGCCAGCGATTGATGGTGAAGGCGACGTCTTCGGTCGTCAGCGCATCGCCATTGCTCCACCGCACGTCCGGCTGCAGCGCAAAATCCCAGGTCTTGAGATCGTCGGATGGCGCCCAGCTCGCCGCCAGATGCGGGTGGGTCACGTTGTCGGCGTCAACCCGCGTCAGATATTCCAGCGCATTGCGAAAAACCACCGATGCTTCGATCCAGATCACGGCGGCCGGATCACTCATTTCCTGCACCTGACAGACAAAGCGCAGGGAGCCGCCGGGTTTGGGGATCTCCGCCGCTCGCGCCGGGGCAGCGCCACAAATAGCGGCAGCGAAGGCGCCAGCGCTGGCGGATGAGACGCCGAGCAGCGACAGGGTGCGCAGAAATCCGCGCCGGCCAATCTCCTGGCGGGCCAGACGATTGCACAGCTCGGGTATTTGCGCGTGTAACGGCCCGCCGCCGGTCGTCTTCAGTCCAAACATAGATCGTCGTATTCAGCGGGTTGCTCGACAGAAGGCGGGGCGGGCGTCTTGCGGCCATGCCGGTCCATATCGGTGAAATGGCGGATCATCCAGGAACGGAAGACAGAGATCACCGGGTCTTCCAGATCCTCCAGCAACAGGCGCAGGAAATAGCCATAGCCGTCCTCGAATGTCTCGGCGAAGGGGGTGACCAGTCTGCCGGCCGCCAGATCGTCGCCGAACAGATCGATATCGAGCAACGCCACACCCTCGCCGGACAGCGCGTATTGCGCAGCCAGGACGGCGGTGTCGAAGGCGAGGCCGCGATCGGTCTTCAGGCCGAGATTATAGTGGCGGGAGAAGCCGTCCCACAAAATCCCCGGCGGCTCGCCCTCCAGTTTCACG
>CAIZEE010000512.1 GCA_903931835.1 uncultured Elstera sp. | reverse complement strand
GTGCTCGACGCCGATCTGGCCGTTGCCGCGCGCAAGGCAGCCATTCTCTCGCCCGATGCCTGCCGCGCCTATGCGCTCGGTTTCTCCTGGGAAGCGTCGGCGGCGCAGTTCCTGAACAATCTGGCGCCGGCGGCGCAGGTTGAGGCTGTGGCCCAAGCGGTGGTGATCTGACCGTACCCTAAGGACTACAGAACAGGTCGAACGGTTCGCCCTTCGCCTCGGTCTGGCGAAGGATGATGTCCGATACGCGTTTCGACAGGTAGTTCTGGACCAATCGTATCATCAGATCGGGCTGTTCGCCGCAAGCGGCCAGACGTTCGTCTGCCGTGGCGTTGTCGTAGGACTGGTCGAGTTGTGCCCTGGCTTGGCGAAGGCGCAGCATCGCCACTTCGTTGCCGCGCGCATTGCTGGCAATCGAGTGCTCGATCGCGCCCATCACCAAACGGTAATTCTGCTGCTCTTCGGCCGTCAGCATGGCGCCGCAGGTTTGGCCGATTTTGTAGACACGGTAATATTCGGCCCATAGGCAAAAGCCGTGCTCACCGCTGAAACGCTGATTGGCGAACTCCAGGATCGCAGGGTCGCTATCGCCGCGCGTGCGGACGGTCGCGTTTGGACCGCCAGCGGAGCTGCAGCCGTCGAGCAACAGTGCCAAGCCCATTAATGCGATCGTTTTTCCTGCTACTCGCACGCGCCGCAAGCCCCCGATAGTCAAGCTTGTCTACCCGATTGGGTGGATTGGTGCCAGCCGTAGCGTGATCGCTCCTTCCCCCGATTGGCGGGGGAAGGAGTTAGTCAGGAACAAACAATCCCCTTAGTGGCTGTGGCCGACGTGATACCGGGCCGCAGCGTGATTGCGCGACAGATTGGGTCCTAGCTTCTGGCGCGCGGCCTGAAGCGCGTTCCAATCGGCGATGTCGGGCAGCGAGGGGATGGTGACCTTCTCGCCGTGGTCAAGACCTGACAGAGCCGCTTCCACCATCTCATCGACCTCCATCACCATTTCCGCAGGCAGTGCTGTGATGTCGAGGCCGGCACGCTCCCATATCTCGGTGCGCGTGGCGCCGGGCAGAACCGCCTGAACGGTGACGCCGCGCGGGCCAACTTCAACGTCCAACGCCTGCGACAGGTTCAGCAAAAAGGCCTTGGTCCCGCTATAGACGCCGTTGAACAGTTCCGGCGCCAATGCCAGTACCGAGGCGATGTTGATGATCGTACCGTGGCCGCGCGGCGCAAAGGCGTTGGCAGCGGCGATGGCAACACGCGAGGCCGCTACGATGTTCAGCTGGATCATGCTGTCGAGCAGGTCGGGGTTCGATCCGACCAACTGGCCCTCGACGGCCATACCGGCATTATTGACCACCAAAGTGATCGCCTTGTCTTCGCCCAGACGCTGGGCGACCCGGTCGAGATCGGCCTTGCTCGACAGATCGGCGACCAGAATTTCGGCCTTTACACCAAACTTAAGGCCGAGGCGGGCGGCTAGATCTTCGAGCCGCGTCTTGTTGCGTGCGATCAGCAACAGATCATAGCCGCGTGCGGCCAGCTTCTCGGCATAGGTGGCGCCGATGCCGGCGGACGCACCGGTAATCGCGGCAACCCCTTTAGACTCAACTTTGCTCATTTTCTGCTCCTGCTGGGTACTGAGTGAAAGAACTCACTTGCATTATGATAGTGACGAGGTTATGTAAGTTGCAACATGAAAGTTACAAGAGGCTAAGTCATGCAGCGCACAAGTTTTGAGGACATGCAATGCCCGATCGCCCGCAGTCTGGAACGGGTTGGCGAGTGGTGGAGCATACTGATCCTGCGTGACGCGTTTCTTGGCAGCACGCGGTTTGATCAGTTCCAGAAAAACCTGGGCATTGCCCCCAATATGCTGACGCGCCGGCTGAACGGCCTGGTCGAGTCAGGCCTGATGGAGCGTCGCCTCTACAGCGAGCGCCCGCCGCGGTCGGAATATGTGCTGACCGAGAGAGGCCGGGATTTCCGCCCCGTGCTGTGGGCGCTGCTCGCCTGGGGCAACAAGCATTTTTCGCCCGAGGGCAAGAGCGTTGTTTTGGTTGATGCAGAGACCGGTGTGGAAGCTGATCCGGTGATCATAGACCGGATCAGCGGCCGGCCGGTGGTGCCGCCTGACTTCACGGTCGTGGCGGGCCCGGCGGCCAATGAGAATACCAAGCGGCGCTATGCCGAGAGAGGATCCGAGAAATGAGTACCGTCTCCTTGGAGCGCAACACCGCCTCGCCGGTCGGCGATCGCACAAGGTTGCCGGTCCGGAAATTGGTCATCGCCGCCGCCCTGCTCGCGGCGGGTGCCGCCGGCGCCTATTACGGCCATGAATGGTGGACGAGCGGGCGGTTCGTCGAGACGACCGACGACGCCTATGTAGGCGGCAATATCACGCCGATCTCCCCCCATGTCGCGGGTTTCGTCGCCGATATCCTGGTCACCGACAATCAGTTTGTGAAAGCGGGGCAACTGCTGGTGCAGTTGGACAAGCGCGACGTCCAGGCCGCCTATGAGCATGCGCAGGGCGTGCTCGACGCCCGTGTCGCGGCGCTTGCCACACTGCGCGCGCAATATGCCGTCCAGCAGGCGACGATCCAGCAATCGGTCGCCGACCAGGCAGCGAAGAGTGCGCATGCCCAATTCGCCCGCATCGATAGCGCACGCTATGCGGCCTTGGCGCAGACGAGTTTCGGCACCAGCCAGAACGCGCAGCGCACCCAAGCGAGTGCGGCAGAGGCCGACGCGGCGCTGACCGCGTCGAAGGCTGGCCTGCAGGCGTCCACCCAGCAGCTCAAAATTCTTGATGCCGAGGTGGTTCAGGCCCAGGCGGTGATCGTGCAGGCCGAAG
>CAIZEE010000511.1 GCA_903931835.1 uncultured Elstera sp. | reverse complement strand
GGGAAGACCTTGCCCCACGCGCCAAACGGCTGATTGGCAGTGATCAGCGTAGAGCGGCGCTCGTAACGCGCGCTGATCAGCTCGAACAGAACCGAGGTCTCCGCCTGATCCTTGCTGACATAGGCGAGGTCATCGAGAATCAGCAGATGGAAGCGGTCGAGCCGGGTAATGGCGGCCTCCAGGGCGAGTTCGCGGCGCGCGACCTGGAGCTTCTGCACCAGGTCGGAGGTGCGGGCGAACAGCACGCGCCAACCGTTTTCCACCAGTGCCAGCCCGATGGCCGAGGCCAGGTGCGTCTTGCCGCCGCCCGGTCCGCCGATAAGGATCAGATTGGCGCCCTTGTCGATCCAACTGTCACCGGCGCAGATCGCCATCACATGCGCCTTGGAAACCATCGGCACCGCCTCGAACTCGAAGGCGTCGAGGGTCTTGCCCGGCAGCAGCCGGGCTTCGACGAGATGCCGCTCGATGCGGCGGCGGTCGCGTTCGGCAATCTCGTGTTCGGCGAGCGCGGCGAGGAACCGGGCGGCGGGCCAGCCCTCCTTGTCCGCGCGCTCGGCAAAGGCGGCCCAGCCCTGCTTGATGGCGGGCAACCGGAGGTCGTTGAGCAGCAGCGTCAGCCGGGCCGCGTCGATGGTCTGGCTCATGCCGCCGCTCCGATAGTGTTATCGTTGCCGACCAGCGCCTCGTAGGCGGCGAGCGGCGTGAGATGGACGACGACCTCCGGCAAGGCGGCCGGATCGGGCGCGAAGCGTGCGCGCAAGGCCGCCAGGTCGGGCAGTTGGCCGGCCGCGAGATCGGCGGCCAGCAGCTCGGCGAGTTCGGCCTCGCAGCCGCGCTCATGCGCCAGGGCCAGCAGGTTGACCATCAGCCGGCAGGCGGATTTTGCCGGCAGCCGTTCGAGCAGCCGGTCGAAGGTCTGCTTGTAGGCGTCGCGCGGGAACAGCTGGTCGCGGTAGACCAGGCCCAGCAGCGCCATCGGCTTGCGCCGCAAAGCGTGGATCACGTGGCGATAATCGACGACATGCGCGCGCTTGCCCGCGGCGTCGGGCCGTCCGCGCACCAGGGTCATCAACGGCGTGCCGCCGATGAACAGGTCCAGGCGGTCATCGTACAGCCGGGCCCGCAAGCGGTGGCCGATCAGCCGCGACGGCACGGTGTAGAACACCTTTCTGAGCGTGAAGCTGCTGGTCGAAGTGACGGTGACGATCACTTCCTCGTAATCGCTGGTGCGCGCCTGCGGCAGCGGCTGCAACACTACGCGTTCGCTGTCGATGCGGGCAGCATTGCGACGGTTCTTGCGGGCAACGATCTCGTCGATAAATTGGCGATAGGCGGCCAGATCGTCGAAGTTGCCTGTCCCGCGCATTAGCAGCGCGTCACGCACTGCGGCCTTGAGATGGCCGTGCGAACTCTCGATCGAACCATTCTCGTGCGCGACGCCGCGATTGTTGCGCGTCGGCGCCATGCCGTAATGCGCGCACAAAGCATCATAGCGCGTGGTCAGGTCCGCGCGCGCGTCGGCATCAAGGTTGCGGAATGCGGCCGACAGGCTGTCGCTGCGATGCTCGGTCGGCGCGCCACCCACGGCCCACAGTGCATTTTGCAGCCCTTCGGCCAGCGCAACATAGCTCTCGCCCCCGAGGATGACATGAGCATGTTCAAAGCCCGACCAGGTCAGCCGGAAGTGATACAGCCGGTGATCGAGCGGCACCCCTGCGACCGTAACCGCCAGATCGCCCATGTCGGTGAAGTCCGATAGGCCAAGCCGACCGGGTTCGTGGACCTGCCGGAAGATGACCTCCTGTTGGGGGCCAAACTGCGCGCGCCACGACCGAATCCGGCGCTCCAGCGTGCGCCTGACCCCTGGATCAAGATCAGGGTGGCGCCGGCGGATCTCCTCGAAGATGGCCACCGCGCGCAACCCTGGTGCCGCCTCCAGCAAGGGCACTATCTCGGTATCAAATATTTGCGCCAGTGGATCGGGACGTCGCCGTTCGCGGGGCCTTTTGCGTTGTGAGGGCAAGCTTGGATCTGCGTTGATCCGGTAGGCGCTAGCCATGCTGATACCGGCCTTGGCGGCAGCCACGGGTACCGAGTTGGTCTGCTTGAGCTTCATGTAAAGCCTCATCTGATGATCGTTGATATGGCAGCCCGGCACCCGCATCCCTTCCAAACGAAGCGATGCGCGCCATACCGGACCGACCACGACCCTCAGAACCCCCATGAAAAGAGGCTTCGACGCACGCTGGCACGGCTACGGGCTACGCCCTACGCCGTGCCAGCGTGCGTCGATTCTCACCTTGATTGTCGCTGCGTTCTCATCCTGATTGTCGCGCGGCACACCAAAGCCACAAAACGTCTATTCATGCCTCCAGTTCCTTTAAGAATTGGGC
>CAIZEE010000510.1 GCA_903931835.1 uncultured Elstera sp. | reverse complement strand
TGTCTAGGGTAACTATTATTTCAATCAAGGATATTGGAATAATGGCCCTATTCCCTTTCCGCTCCATCTTCGTTATTGCGGCTTTCGTAACGCTTAGCGCGATACCGGGTGGGGCCTCGGCGGACCCGCTGAGCAGCAGCGGACTGCTCGGGAATGCACTGAAGGGACTTGGAGCACAGACGCCAACGCCAACACCGGCACAACCCGCCACTGCGGCGCAGCAGCCGGCCACGCCCACGGTCAATAATCTGTCGGGCGACAACAAGCCCGCACCGAAGGCGGCCGGGCCGGTGGCTCTGGTCGAGGACGTGTCGGGTGTGACCGGTGTCGAAATCATGGACAGCCTCAACGAAGGCCAGGCGATCCCTCTCGGAGCGAACGGCAAACTCGTTATCAGCCATACCGACGGCTGCCTGATCGAGACCGCGATCGGCGGCACCGTGACGATCCATCAGGCGAATTCGACCAGCGTCGGCGGCAAGGTACAGGCCGTGCGCGAACCGAATTGCGCCACGCCGCATGCGATCGCGACAGCGGATGCGCGTGAGGCAGGCGGCACGGTCTCCAGAATCACACCCTTTCAGGGCAATGCCTGGACCGATGTTGTGGTCAAAGGGCCGCGCCCCTTCTTCGCCTGGCCGAGCATAGGCGAGGCAACGATCACGGTTTCTTCGGTTGACGCGTCACCCGCCATGGTACTGTGGACAGGCAAATCCAAGTCGGGACGGCTCGACTATCCCGCCAGCGCCCCGGCGCTGCGACCGGGCGTTCACCATCTGGTGGAAGTCACGCTTCCCGGTACACCGGCATTGGGGGCGTTGTTTTCTGTCGATCCTGATCTGAATACGCTGAACTCAGTTGCGTCCCGGCTGGTACGGGTCGACAAGCCTGGCCTTAGCCTTGGCGCGTTCTCAGCGACCGCCAAACCGCTTGCCCTCAATTAGTCAGACAGATGCGCCGACGGGCCCTGGTCGTGAGCTTCGGCGTCGCCTTCCTAACCTCGCTGCCAGTGGCGCTGCCGGCAGGTCAAGCGGTCGCGCGTTTCGGGCTTGATATTCTGATGCCGTTTGTCCGGCAAACCGGCATCGGCTTGCCATCGCAATCGCGTGTGGCAGTGGTGGCGATCGACGAAGAAACGTATCGCTCGCCACCCTTCGCCAACACGCCCAAGGTCGCCTGGACGCCGCAACTGGGCAGCGTGATCGACGGGATTGCCGCCGCCGGGGCGCTATCGATCGGATTTGACTCGGTCTTTCCGACAACGTTGGACCAGGAAGATCTGCTCCGCAATTACGACCGCAAATTTCGCCAGGCATTGCATCGGGTCGGCTTTCAGCAGCACCGGCTGATACTCGGTGAAATCACGTTTTCTAGTGATGGAGAGAACGCCGCCAGAATTGAGCCGACGGCCGATCAACAAAAGGCTGTCGGCTCCGATAACCTGCGCTTGTTGAACGATTTGCTCGACCCGGATGATGTCGTGCGACGGTATCCGGTCGATTGGGCAAACGATGATGGCACGAGGGTTTCTAGCTTCGGCGCCGAACTTGCGGCACGTGCCGGGGGACAGCCGCCAAAGGAACCGTTCCTGATCCGCGGCGAACCCAGGCCCGGCGCCATTCCGACCTATAGCTTTGCCGATATCAACGCCTGCATCGAGGCCGGCAACGGCGATTTTATGAAGACCGCTTTCGACGGCAAAATCGTGCTGATCGGCGAGGTGCTGGATATTGAGGATCGCCGTCTCGGCGCCACGCGCTGGGCCGCTGACGGCAGACCGGAAAAGCTGGCCGCGCGCTGCGCGAGCGATGATCGCCCAATGCCAGGTGGCATCGCCCGCACCAGCATTCCCGGCGTCTATCTGCACGCCATGGCGATCGACACGATCCTGAGCGGCAATCCGCCCCGGATTATCCCACCGCTGATTGCCATCATCATCGGCACACTGGTTGCGGGGGCGGCCGGGATGTTTGCCGCGATGCTATCACCCGCCCTCGGCAGCCTCGCCGCCGTCGCGGCATCGCTCGCTACGCTTGGCTTGTCGCTTCTTGCCTACGGCGCCGGTTGGGTCGTGCCGTTTTTATGGATCACCGTCACAATCGGGCTGACCGTGCTCGCCGTGTATGGCTGGCGTTTCGTGGTTGAGGACCGCGAGAAGCGCCGGGTGCAACGCGCCTTCCGCCACTACCTGTCCCCCGCCTTGGTCGAACGCTTGGCATCCGATCCCTCGGCGCTCAAACTCGGCGGCGAGCGCCGACGTGTAGCGGTGTTCTTTTCCGATATCGCCGGGTTTACCTCCGTATCGGAGAAGCTGCGCGACTCGCCTGAGACGCTGGTCGCCATTCTGAACGCCTACACAACAGTCATCGCCGACTGCATCGAAGCCCGCGGCGGTTATGTCGACAAATTCATCGGCGAT
>CAIZEE010000509.1 GCA_903931835.1 uncultured Elstera sp. | reverse complement strand
TGTACGGGTCGCCCACGGTATCGCCGGTCACCGCCGCCTTGTGCGCGTCAGAACCTTTGCCACCATGATTGCCTTCCTCGATGTACTTCTTCGCATTGTCCCAGGCGCCACCGCCCGAGGTCATCGACAATGCCACGAACAACCCGGTCACGATCGTGCCGAGCAGCATCGCGCCGAGGGCGGTAAAGGCCGCACTCTGGCCGGCTGTGGTCGAGATGATGACGTAGAGCACGATCGGCGACAGCACCGGCAGCAGCGAGGGGATGATCATCTCCTTGATCGCGGCCTTGGTCAGCATGTCGACGGCGCGGCCGTAATCGGGCTTGGCCGTCCCTTCCATGATGCCGGGGATTTCCTTGAACTGGCGGCGAACTTCGACCACCACCGATCCTGCCGCACGGCCGACCGCCTGCATGCCCATGGCGCCGAACAGATAGGGCAGCAGACCGCCGATGAACAAGCCGATCACGACATAGGGGTCTTCCAGGCTGAACGTGACCGACAGATCCGGGAAGTAATGCTTGATGTCGGCGGTATAGGCCGCGAACAACACGAGGGCTGCCAGGCCGGCGGACCCAATCGCATAGCCCTTGGTCACGGCCTTGGTCGTGTTGCCGACGGCGTCGAGCGCGTCGGTGATCTTGCGCACTTCCTTCGGCAGATCGGCCATTTCGGCGATACCGCCGGCGTTGTCGGTCACCGGACCATAGGCATCGAGCGCCACGACGATACCGGCCAGCGCCAGCATGGTCGTCGCCGAGATCGAAATGCCGTAAAGGCCGGCAATTTTAAACGCGACGATGATCGCAACCGAAATCACCAGCACCGGCAGAGCGGTCGCTTCCATTGACACAGCCAGACCCTGGATCACGTTGGTGCCGTGACCGGTGGTGGAGGCCTGGGCGATACTGCGGACCGGGCGGAAATCGATGCCGGTGTAATATTCGGTGATCCACACCAGCAGGCCGGTAACGGCAAGCCCGATGAGCGAGCATTCGAATAGCTGGGTATTGGTGACGGCCGTGCCATCGGCCAGGGCGTAGGACGTGCCGAAGCCGCCATAGCCATAGATGATGACGAGAGCAATCAGGCCGGCAGATAACACGCCGGCGACAATCAGGCCCTTATAGAGCGCCCGCATGATCTTGCCCGACGCGTCGAGTTTGACGAAGAACGTGCCGATGATGGAGGCGATGATGCAAGCCGCGCAGATCACCAGCGGGAAGGACATAACGGCGTTACGCGCCGCGTCCACGAAGAAGATCGATCCCAGCAGCATCGTGCCGACGATCGTCACCGCATAGGTCTCGAACAGATCGGCCGCCATGCCGGCGCAGTCGCCGACATTGTCGCCGACATTGTCCGCGATCACGGCCGGATTGCGGGGGTCATCCTCGGGAATGCCGGCCTCAACCTTGCCGACCAGATCAGCACCGACATCCGCACCCTTGGTGAAGATGCAGCCGCCCAGACGGCCGAAAAAGGAGATCAGCGACGCGCCGAAGGACAAGGCGACCAGCGCCTCGATCAACTGACGCGGCTCGACACCGGCACTTTTCAGCGCGGCGTAATAGGAGCCGAGACCCAGCAGGCCGAGGCCCACGACCAGCAGGCCGGTTACGGCACCCGACTTGAAGGCGACGTCTAGCGCTGCCTGCATGCCCTTGGTGCGAGCGGCCTCGGTTGTACGAACATTGGCGCGTACCGACACGTTCATGCCGATATACCCGGCGGCGCCCGAGCAAACGGCGCCGATCAGATAGCCAACGGCCTGATAGGTGCCGAGGCGGAAGAACAGGACCAGAAAGATCACCACGCCAACCATCGCGATGGTCGCGTATTGGCGATTGAGATAAGCTCTAGCACCTTCTTGGATGGCGGCTGCGATTTCCTGCATCCGTGGCGTACCGGCAGAGGCAGAAAGTACAGAACGGGCAGCTACAGCGCCGTAGAGCAGCGCCAAGGCGCCGCAAGCGATTACAAAGATATCGGTAAAGTCAGTCATGTCAGGCTACGTCCCCTCGAGTTCATTTTTTCCCGCAGGTTGGATCCCTTGAATGCGGGTGTTTTTGTGGTCGCGAGGCTGACAGAAGAAGTGCTGCCACGCAAGAGATTGCGTGACAAAATGTCGCCTTATGCACTGCGACGAAAGGATAATTCGCACCTGGTGACGGGGCGATGGGTGCGACTCCGACGCCCTTTGTTGCGGCTGCGAAGATCACTATGTTGCGGCGGCACAGGGTTCGCTCGCGGGATACGTCGCCGGCCCCGGATTAAATGACTGCCGCCAAGGAGGCGCTACGATGGATATTGAAAAGATTTCAGCGGGCCAGAATCCGCCGTACGACCTGAATGTCATCATCGAAATTCCGCAGGGCAGCACGCCCGTGAAGTATGAGATCGACAAGGCGTCGGGCGCTGTGTTCGTCGATCGCTTCGTCTATACCGCGATGTTCTATCCGGCCAATTATGGCTTCGTGCCCCATACGCTGTCCGATGACGGCA
>CAIZEE010000508.1 GCA_903931835.1 uncultured Elstera sp. | reverse complement strand
TGGCGCGGCGACAGGTTGACCGACACGCCGTCGATATGAAGCCCGTCCGCGCGCCAACGCAGAAACTCCTCGCACGCCTCGCGCATTGTCCATTCGCCCATCGCGCCGATCAGCCCGCATTCTTCAGCCAGAGGAATGAATTCGTTCGGCATGATCAGGCCGCGTTCGGGGTGCTGCCAGCGCATCAGCGCCTCGGCGGCGACGATACGGCCACTCTGCGTGTCGACTTTGGGCTGGTAGTACAAGATCAGTTCTTTGCGGTCGATCGCGCGGCGGAGATCGTTTTCCAGGTTGAGCCGCGTGATGCTGAGATGCTGCATCTCCGGGTCGAAGGACACGAACGGAAAGCTGGTATTCTGTTTCGCCGCGTACATGGCGAGATCGGCGTTGCGGATCAGCGCGTCGGGCGTATTGCCGTCTTTCGGGCAATAGGCGATGCCGATCGAGGGCTTGCAGAAAATCTCGCGCCCGTCGATCGAGAAGGGCTCGGAGAAATGGCTGATGACCTTGTCGATCAGCGCCGAACCCGCATGGCGCGAGGTTACTTCAGGGGCGATGATCAAGAATTCGTCGCCGCCGAAACGCCCGACTATGTCCGACGCGCGTGTCGCGGCACGCAGGCGCTTTGCCACCTGGCGCAGCAAATCATCGCCCGCCTGATGACCCAGACCGTCATTGATCTGCTTGAAACCATTGAGGTCGAGAAACAGCAGCGCCAGCCCCGTCTTCTGCCGTTCGGCCCGCAGCATCGCCTGCTGCAGCCGCTCGGTGACCAGCCAGCGATTGGGCAGCTGTGTCAGCGGATCGTAATTGGCGTAGTACCAGATGCGCTGTTCGTTCTGTTTGCGCAGGCTGATGTCGGAACAGGTGATGACCATATGCGACAAGGCGCCGTCGTCATCGCGCACCGCGCAGATATTGAGGGCCGCCGCAAACGGGTCGTCGCCTTGGCGCAAACACGTCGCCTCGCCCTGCCAACGGCCGAACTGCCGGACCTCTTCCCAGATATCGAGGAAGAAGAATTTATCGTGGAAGCCTGGCGCGAACAGATCGAGCGCCTTGCCGACCACCTCCGCCGCCTCACACCGCGCCATCGCCTCGTAGGCAGGGTTGACGGCAAGCACCTGCAAATTGTCGTTGATGATCATGATGCCATCGGCGACCGTGTCGAAGGCGGTCGCGAGCAGGCGGATGCGTTCCTCATCGGTTTTACGTTGGGTGATATCCTCGACCGTACCTTCGTAATAGAGCAACTCGCCGGCCTCGTTGCGCACGCAGCGTGCGTTCTCGCGGATCCAGATAACCGAACGGTCGTGGCGGAAGACCTGCGCCTCGAAATCCTTGACGATGCCGGCTTCGTCCATCGCCAGGCGGAAATCGTCGCGACGGGTCGGATCGACGTAAAGCTGGCCTGCGATGTCGCTGACGCCGCTGATCAGACTGGCCGGCGACGGGTAGCCGTAAATGGCTGCGAGCGCCGGGTTCGCGCGCAGGTAAACGCCATCCGCGCTGGTCTGATAGATTCCTTCGATCGCGTTTTCGAAGATGCTGCGATATTGCGTTTCCAAATCGAGCCCAAGCGTGGCGATCTGGGCAGCCGGATCGGGCTTGGCTTGGGCGCCCGTAGGTGATGTTTTTACCATGCCCCGAGCTTCCCCAATCCCAACGCACTGCACAGCTTTCCTATGCCGATAGTGTCACGCGTTTGGCCGGGTCTGAGCGGATATTTTTGTCGCGGCTGCGAATTTATTTTAACGCGGCGACAGGGTGGCTCGGACCCCGGCCGTCTTTCGGGTTAGGACGGCCGGGGGGGGTGGCCAAGACGGGCCGGGTTAGAGGTCGCGTTCCGGCGGGTGATTGGCCTCGCAGCGCCACTTGCTCAGTGTCCATTTAGGATGGTCGGCGAGCCAGCCTTGGGCGATCTCCTGGCCGTGCATCGTGCACTCCATGAGGCTAATTGGCTGATCCAGGCTCGGGCGCTGCTCCTGGCAGGACTGGGGCGAGTTGACGAGGCAGAATAACATCACAATTTGTATCATCGACGGGCTCCTCGGTCGGTCCTGTCGGTGCTGATCGGAAAAATGAGCAACAGCAGACAGGAGGATTGGCAAAAAACGCGTCATCGCCTTACCGCCGCGCTGTGCTGTCCTGGCCGATCATGGTAACTAACCATGATGGGCAGGGCCGCTTTCGCGATCCGACTCGGTCCTTGGACGCCCGAACAAGGGGCATCCTGGATCGGCCTTGTGTAACTGCGACCGCTCTCCCGGGCGGCCCGTATTGCACTGCAACAAAATAATCATGAAACGAGAACAATAGTTATGGGAAGAGGAAAGTTTGTCGCAGCGTTTCTGCTGGCTTCGGGGCTGGTGTCGTTGCAGGCGCCGATCGCCAAGGGCGATGATGCAGTGCCGTTGAGCGAGGCCGAAATCGCACTGTTCAAGACCGATCATTTGAAGAATGTCGATCATCCGGAAACCCTGGAATACCGGTTTGAACAAAAATCTGCGGGCGATACCGGATATACCGACAGGGTCGATCTGGTGATCAAGGAGGTCCATGGCGATGGTACGAAGGAGGTCTATCCGGATTTCCTGACTGGCCCGCATCACGTCAATAACGACCCGGTCGTGAATGCGACCGGCAATCCGCTGCTTTTGTGTTTCCTCGAACGCGAGGTAAAGCAACTCAGCGCCACGACCGGAGGATCGAAGCTTTATTTCCAAAAGCGTATCCGCTTGGCGTTCGTCGACAAGATGACCCGGCAGGACATCAAGATCACCTATAACGGCAAATCAGTGCCGGCCGTCTCCTACACGATGACGCCGTTTATCGGCGACGAGATGATTTCCAAATTCCCGGATGTCGAGCAGAAATCCTATCTCTTCGTGCTGTCCGATGCGGTACCGGGCATGATTTACGAGATCCAGGCGAAGACCCCTAAATTGACCGAGGACGCGATTTTCGCGAGCGTGAAGAAATGACCCGTATGCCGATCTTCCTTGCGGTTTGCTGTCTTGGGCTGCTCGCGTCGCGCGTCCTCGCCGCCGATGCGCCCAAGCCCGCGAATGATTACCCGACGGCAACACGCGTCGACTTCGTCATTGGCTGCATGGCGGCCAATGGCGAGACGCGCGAAACCATGCTGAAATGCGCCTGCCAGATCGACGCGATTGCGGGTGAGTTGCCCTATTCGACCTATGAAATGGCGGATACGGCACTCAGCCTGCAGGTGACGGGTGTCGGTGGCCGCACCGGCCTCGTCCGCGATCCGCCGCCGATCAAGGCCGCAATCGAATCGCTCCGCCGCGCCCAGGCGGATGCGAATTTGCAGTGTCCGTAAGGTTGGTCGGTTAGGGCGTGGACGCCCGCAGCTCAGTTCGCGAGCTTGTTTTCTGCCGCCTCGACCAAAAACCGGGAGCGGTTGCCTAAGCCGGCAACGGCATCGATCCGCCCAAGAAGGTGACGCGGGATCATGACGTTGACGCGCTCGGCCTTCAGCAAATCGGGGTCGAGATCGATGAGAACCAGCACTGCGTTACCGCGATTGGAATCATCGGTGATCTGATCGATCGACGACGGCGGAACCGGCGCCCCGATATCGGTCAGGGTTGCGACATGACCGGCCAATGCCTCAGCAGCCATTGCCTTGGCCTCTTCCAATGTGCGGCCGGCACTGATGCAGCCTGGCAGATCGGGGAATTCGACCCCGTAGTCACTGGTCTTATCCTTGCGCAGTTACGCGATATACGAACCCATCGGTTAGGCTCGAACCTGCCTCGCCCGCTGACAAAGGTTGAAACCGGCCCCGGCGAGCCCGACAACCCCGCCCATCGCTACCGCGCCGACGATGATCTTGGTCGTGATCGCTGCCGGCGCCAGAACGGCGCATAGCACGCCAACCTTCAGGCCTAACAGGCCAGAGACGATCAGTGTCTGTTTAGCGTCCATCGTCATCGCCGTCCTCCTTACATCGCCGCCTTAGGATCGACCTTCAGCGTCTGCTCGAATTCGCGCTTATTGCTGTCATGGACCGAGACAGCCAGATCGCCTGCGCCGCTGACCGGTTTGAACTCAAACTCGACGGTCGGGTTCTCGCTCATCGAGATATCCGATTGCAGCTTGAACACGCTTTGATGGTTGTAGGTCACGTCGACCGATTGGATGAAATCGGCGGGCGTGTAATTGCGCGTCACCTGATCCATCTGCATGCCGTTATTATTCGGGTGGCTGATCATAACCTGGGCGGGCAGGGATTGCGACGCGTCGCCATGCGGCTGCAAAGCGAGCTTGATCTTGCCCAGGCGCTTCATCGCTGCCTCTTGATCCGCGCCGGCCGGAGCAGAGCAGCCGCCGGTCGCCTTCACGAATTTCGCGTTTTCATACAGCGAGCCATCGGCGGTCTCCACAATGGCGTGGATATAGGTGTAGTCCTCGACGCGGACGCGTGTCGCGACGTGATGCGGATCGCCGGCGGGGCCGAAGGTCCAGATGCCAGCCAGCGGGGCCGGATTGTCATCAATGATGAGGTAGAGCTTGGCGACCGATTTGCCGATCAGCTTATCGCCGATCGACACGCCGAGCGGCACCAGTGCGGCATCCTCGGCCCGCACAGGCGCTTCGATGGTGATCTGATCCGGTGCTTGCTGCACCTTTGCGGCGCGGGCACCCAGGAGCTGATCGCGCAAGCCGTTCCAGCGTTCGGCGCGCTCCTGCTCGGTATCGGCAAAGGCGGGTGCAGCGGCGAGCAACCCCGCAAGGGCTAAAGGCACGAAGCGCATCATCTCGGTTCTCCCAGAATCTTGTTTTTCTTTGACATGAATATGGGCCGAAATGGCCTCCACGACCAGTGCCGCCTCACTCCCATTCCATCGCCTGATAGGCGACTGTGATGTTGTGCGCGTTATAGTCGTCGAACATCAGCCAGTTAGAGCGTTCATTTTGCAGCAGTGTTGTGGATGCCTTGGCGATACCCATGCCTCGCTTGATCGCTGCACGGACTTGAGTCTGTAGTGCCTTCAGATAGTGGATTTCCGGCTCTGCGGCTTGCTGCCAGGGTACCGAAACAGGACCGTGGCCGGGCACGACGCGGGCGATTGGGACGCGTTTCAAATTGTCGAGTTCCTTCAGCCACCCCGTGACGCTGCCATCGAGCGAGGGAATACGATCTACGAACAGCAGATCGCCG
>CAIZEE010000507.1 GCA_903931835.1 uncultured Elstera sp. | reverse complement strand
AATGCCGACGGGTAGGCTATGCCGTTAATGACGGTGCTAATCGGAGCATTGGCGAAGGGCGACGCATCGGACACGAAGCCCGTTGCGAACGCGCTGATCGTACCGACGCTCGACAGTGAAAAGCTCTGCAGATATGCCGCATTCGCGGCGGGATAGCTTGTTTGGCCCGGCGTCGGGTTGGTGCCGATATCAAAGACGATTGTCGACGTGCTGCGATTGGTCGTGTCCGAAGACGGCAGATTGGCGCTTTGGGTGCCAAGTACGCCCCAACCTGAATTGAAATTGAGCGCTCCCGGGTAGGAGCCCGCATTGAGGTAGTCCGACGCAAGCGTACCGGTAGCCGTCTGAAGACCGAGTGCCGGCAGACCGTTAATCGGGGGCGTCGAGGTCAGCCCAATCTGGTTCATCGGCGCGAGCGAAGCCGTTTGCGCTGACGAGAAATTCGTTTGCGCCTGCATGGCTTCGCTAAACTGAAGGACGATAGCGCCCGAATCGGGGCCGGTCATGATCCGTCGGACCGCCACCAGAGCCGGCGCGGCGCCATCGGCGACCAGTAGTTGCGATGGGAAGAAGGAGGCTGAAATCGCGTGGACCAACGCCAGATTGCCGGTGGTCGGGTCCCACACGTCGGAATAGAGGCCGCCCGCAGCGGCGGAGGTGCTGGTCAGCACGAAGTTCGTGCTCGCCGTGTCGTTGGTGCCGGGCGCAAACGCACCGGGGGTGATGCTGACAGCGAAGGAGGAATTTGTCGTCGGGTTGACGACCCCAGTCAGGGTGCTGGCGGGCGTCGCGAGCGCCGTTTTGGTGACCGCCCGAGTGGTCAACTGAGTGCCCGAACCCTGGGCAACCGTGAAGGTGTTTGGGGTCGTGACACCCTGCAGCGTGTGGTTGACGGCAACCATGATCGTGTCGACCACCGACCCGCCCGAGACGTTCTCGGTGAAGACCTGCAGCTTGCGCGTATCACCGCAACCGATCGGAAGGCCTGGGACGGAGGTCCCGAGCGCAGCTCCGCCCGCGGCAGCTGCCTTGGGCCCAGCATTCGCATTGGCCGTGACGACGATCTGAGTTGGCGTGGCGCCTGCCGCGATGCCGCTGCCGTTGCTGGGCACGGTCGCGAGATTGCCGCCGACACAAATCAAGGCGTTGCCGGCGCTTGCCGTCAAGGTTGCAGGGGCACTTGTGCTGGTCGTGCCCGTTACGGTCGGATCGCCGATTACCGCATTGCCAGCGGTGACTGTGAACGCGCCTGATACCGAGCCTGCGGCGATGGCGGCCGCGTAACGCACGGTCACAACCGCGCTCGTCGCGCCGAAATAGTAGTTGCCTGCATAGGGCGCCAGTGCACCGGAGACGAAATTATTGTTCCCGCCCGGCAGGTTATTCGCCAACGCCGGATAATCGTAGAGCGGCGATAGAACGGAGCCGACACCGGTAAAGGCGGCCGAACCGGCCGTGCCAATCAACACACGCGACGCCCCCGTTCCACTACCTGCCAGCGCCAGCGGTGCGGCGCGCGCGGCACTTGGCAGGGACATGCCGAGTGCGAGTACCGTAAGCGCTAGGGCAGCGGCCCGCATAGCAAGCGTGTTGACGACGACCATGTGCTTATTCCCCCGAATAATTTGTCCGGCGCGACGCGCGATCGCTCGAACGCCGGTGACACCGCGCCACCAAGAGTGGTTGCAGCCTCGACACGCTAACCGTATTCGCTCATTTTCGCACTTAACCAAAAATGGTTATCCCGCAACGTTGGGAAGCCAGTCTGCGACCACCGAGAAGGGCGTATGAAGCCGATAAAACAACCCAAGCGCGCATCCCAGCGGACCCAGAAATCTGCCCCGGGGAAACCTGCATCGATCCCACAGCCGCCAAGGTTGGACAGGATCGATCGCGCCTCGATCGCGGCTGCAGCGGCGGCACCCTTGCTGGTACTGGCGGCAACGCCCGATGCCATGCGCCTCTTGGCCCTAAGCTGCATCGCCGCACTATTGCTCATAGACGGGCTGCGTCGCCTTGTTACCGGCCGCCAACTTCGGTTGGATGCGGTGGATTTCGCTTTTGCTTTATTGATCGGCTACGCCGCGCTGTCGCTATGCTGGTCAGCCGATTGGCGTAGCGGCATTCAGGCGGTCATTCTAGGCTTGGCTGGATGGCTCGCCCTAGCATACGTGAAGCAATGGACGACGCGGCGCCATCTGATCGCCTTCGTCTGGGGACTCGCGGCAGCGGATGGCCTGATGATCGCGCGATATTATCTGCTGGCGCCCGACCAGTGGGCCGGATTCGAAAATCGGGGATACATGGCCGAAAGCTTGACGCTTACCCTGCCCTTCTTCCTGATTTTATGGAAGCACCGCGCGCCCCTTCAGCAGTCCTTTGCGGCGCTCGTCCCAGCGGCCGTATTATTGTTTCTGGGCTTGGTCAGCCAGAGCGCGATCCCCCTATTTGTCCTCGTTATCGTCGCTGTCGGCCTGGCGATCCATAGAGTCTTCAAAATCCACCGCCTATGGGGCGTT
>CAIZEE010000506.1 GCA_903931835.1 uncultured Elstera sp. | reverse complement strand
TGCGCGACCAGTCGCGGGGTCAGCCGCAGGCAATCGGGCACCATCGCCTTGCGGTGGCGATAATCGGCACAGCGCGCGGTTTTCAGGTCGAGCAGGCGGCAGGCGACATTGGTGCGCCAGACATCGCCGGTGTCTTCGTCTTCCAGCTTGTGCAGACAGCATTTGCCGCAGCCGTCGCACAATGACTCCCATTCCTTGCGGGTCATCTCCGATAGTGTCTTCTGCCGCCAGAATGGCGTGATCTCGGCTTTGCTCATGCGGATTTTCTTGCGATCGGATGCGGAACCAAAACCCGGATTAAGGTTTTGCAACGTGACTATAGTGACGGTGTTATGGCACAAAACCGCCGTGTCATGCGTATAACATGCACCAAGATCTGCAGGGCCGTCGGCCCCTATGACGGGCGTTACAAAGGGAAATTTATTATGAAGCTGAAGAAAACGACAGCGATGGCTCTGAGCGGAGCTGTGCTGTTGAGCGCTTGCGCTCATCAACCGGTGGGGCCGACGATTGCCGTCATGCCCGCGCAGAACAAGCCCTTCCAGGTGTTTCAGCAAGATCAGGCGACGTGTAAGGCGTATGCCGATCAGCAAACTGCGGGGGCGGCTGACGCCGCGAATGAACGGGCGGTTGGATCAGCCGTCATCGGTACCGCGATCGGTGCTGCTCTTGGTGCCGCCGTTGGTGGTGGTCGCGGCGCTGCGATCGGTGCTGCCGGTGGTGCGGCGGTTGGAACCGGCTATGGCGCGCAGGGTTCAAGTTGGGCGCAGCTCAACATTCAGCAGCGCTATAACGTAGCCTATGGGCAGTGCATGTATTCTTATGGCAATCAGGTTCCGGGTTTTGTGCCCTACGCCTATGTGCTGCCGGCGCCGCCGCCACCGCCTCCGCCTGGCTATGTCTACGCTCCGCCGCCGCCGCCCGGATATTATCCGCCTCCTCCCCCGCCGCCACGGTAAGCTTTTCACACCCAGGGCGATCAGGTGTGCTAGCGTTCCTATCAAGCGGCGCTCCACGACGATTTGGCTGAGCCACTGCATGAGTTGGCTCAGCCAAACGTATTAAATGGGGCAGCGACTGGCCCGTATAGGAGGAATTGATGTCTGCATCGACCGTTGGCGCCCCGCAACCTTCATCGCTGCCGCAGCAGCCGGCCGAACCGAAGCATGCGGTAAAACCGCATGGCGCCAGTTTCGAATCCCTGGTCAATGGCACGGCTGAGAAGAAGCCGGCCGGCCCGGCAGCGCCGACACCGCGCAGCTACGCGACGATCTAAGAGGTTTGGCGTGAAGCGTTTTGTTTACGGGCTCCTGGGTGCTGGGCTGATCTGCTCGCTTGCCTATGCCGATGAACGCGCCGGCACTTATATCCCGTCAAAAATCAGCGCCATCAGTGCTGCGCTGTTTACCAAGTTCGGCACCTCAGGTGATTTTGCCCGAGTTAAACCGGATGATTTCGACACGTTGCTCAAAGCATATCTGAGTGAAAACAACATCGCTGTCTCTGGCGCCAATCCGGGGCCCGGCAAACCCAACTCAGCTGGCCGGGTCTATCTGACCTTCAACGGCCAGACCAGAAGCTCCTGCGTCGACAACGCCAATCTGGCGGCGGCCCAGCACCAGAATCGGCCGTCGATGTTCAACATTCAGATCAATGACGTGCCGATCGATGATGCGTCGCAAATCGATGAGGCGTGCAAGCCATCACCGCATCGCATAGTCATTATTCTGCGGCCGAATTAAAGCTCAAGCAGTCGCGACCTGGGCCAGATAGCGGTCGATACCGAGGCGTAGATGCTCGGTCTGGCTGCCCAGCAGGTTGACCGCCTGCAGCACCTCGCCCGATGCCCGTCCGGTTTCGCTGGTGACTTGATTGAGCCCGACCACGTTGTCAGTGACGTCGGCGGTGCCGGTCGCCGCCTGCTGGACGTTGCGGGCGATCTCACGCGTCGCAGCACCCTGCTCCTCCATCGCCGCTGCGATCGTCGTCGAAATCTCATTCATTTTGGTGATCGTGCCGTCGATATGGCTGATCGCCGTTACCGCTAACTGCGTCGCTTCCTGCATCGCGGTGATATGGGCCGAGATTTCCTCGGTCGCGCGGCCGGTCTGGGCGGCGAGCGATTTCACCTCGTTCGCCACAACCGCAAAACCCCGCCCCGCCTCACCGGCCCTCGCCGCCTCGATCGTAGCGTTAAGCGCCAGCAGATTGGTCTGACTCGCAATGTCATTGATCATCAGGATCACGCTGCCGATACGCTGTCCCGCCTCCGACAGGCTGCGGATGATCCCCATGGTCTGGCTTGCCTCGGCCACCGCGCGCTCGGCGATTTGGCTCGAATGGGCGATCTGGCGGGTGATCTCCTGGATTGAGGAGGCCAGTTCCTCGCTGGCGGCAGCGGCTGTGTTGACATTCTGCGCCGCCTGCTCGGCGGCTGCCACGACAATCCCGGCCTGACGGCTGCCGAGATTGGCGTTATCGGCCATGCGCCGCGCCGTCTCGGTCAGGGTGGATGCGGCCTCACCCAATGTGCCGAGAGTGGTGGTCATCAGCCGATCGAAATCCTGGCTCAACGACTCCATCTTCTCGCTGCGGCGGGTCTTCGCCTGCGTCTCGATGGTCTGCAGCGCGCCAAGCCGATCGGCCTCGATGATGTTGTTCCGGAAAACATGGATGGCGGAAATCATTTCGCCGATCTCGTCCCGCCTCTCGCCACTCTGCAGATCGACCTTGAGATCGTGATGCGCCAGACGATCCATCACCTTGCCGAGCTTCAGGATCGGCCCGATGACGGCGCGGTTCAAAAACAGCGAAGCGAGAATGCATAACAGAAAGGCGATGCCAAGGACGATGCCGACGGTCAGCCTGGTATTCTCGGTGATCGATACGCTGGCATCGGTCGATTTGTTCCCCTCCTTGATGACCTGCTGCTGCAGATCCTCGATTTCAGCCTGAAGTTTCTGAAACAGGACGAAGGCGTCGCCGCGATACTGTCGCATCAGCGCCACATCCTCGTTATCGCGGGATAAGGCGGCCATTTTCTGGCCGGACTTGACCAGTTCGCCCCAGGTCACGCGCGCCTCCGCAAACGCCGGCGGGGCGGCTTCGTGCCAGACGGTCAAGAGCGCGTCGGCATCCTGGTTGAACTGTATGTTCACCGCCGCCATGCCGTCTTCGATTCGCTTCATATCGGTCGGCGCCACCGCAAAGACATGCTCCGCCTGCAGCAACCGGAAGCGTTCCGTCAGGTGTACCAGATGGTCCACCAACTCGGTCGCCGGCAAAACGGTGGAGCGGATGCCCTCCGCGTCCCGTTCGATCGTGGATAGGCGAACCGTGGTCATCCAGACGACGGAAAGCATCGATAGGACCAGGGCTGACAACAGAATGGTGATTTTCTGCCGGATACTGAGGCCGTTTATCCAAAGGGTCATGGTAACCATTCCGCTCAAGACAGGTCAGCTCAAGCGTGGCAGGCTAAATTGGCGCGATGTCACTGATATTACAGAAAAATTATCAATGGTCATATGCGACGTTATGGACTGCGTGGCATTTGGGTCCTCCAGCACGACAGTCTGCTGCGTCCAGAAAATCGCCGGCTGCAGCGTATCGTTCTTCACCTCCCGCTCGGGGCCAATAACGTCTCTGCCGAGTCGGAGACTCAATTTGGCGGTATGCAAATTGACGACGCCGTTGCGGCTCTGTGTATGGTGGATCGTAAATCGTTCAATACGGCGCGGAATCCATCTAGTATCTCTTTGCTCTTTGTTGCTTTGCACGGATCCGGGAAACGCCATGGCAGACCAGAAATACCGTTTGATCACGCGGGCGGATTTCGATGGGGTGGTCACCGCCGTGCTTCTCCGGGAATTGGATCTGATCGATACGATTGAATTCGTGCACCCGAAAGACATGCAGGATGGAAAGGTCACGGTGACGTCCCGCGATATCACCACCAACCTGCCCTATGTCGAGGGCGTCTATCTCTGCTTTGATCATCATGCAAGCGAGGTCGCCCGGGTGGGCGCCAGGCCCAATCTGGTGATCGACCCCGACGCCGCCTCGGCTGCGCGGGTGGTTTTCCGCCATTACGGCGGAGAAACACGCTTCCCTGATCTTCCCGCACACTTGATGGACGCAGTGGATCAAGCGGATTCGGCGCAATATAGCCAAGAGGACATTCTGGCACCCGAGGGGTGGACCCAGATCAATTTCCTGATGGATCCACGTACCGGATTAGCGCGTTTCGGCCATTTCGCCATCTCCAATGACGAGTTGATGCGCGACATGATCGTTTATTGCCGCCATCACAGCGCCGAGGAGATATTGGCGATCCCCGATGTGGCAGAGCGTCTGGAGATCTATGACCGTCACAAGGAGCCGGCCGAGCATCAGATTATGCGCTGCACGACGGTCCACGACGAATTGGCGGTCACCGATCTGCGCGGTGAAGGGGTGATTTACGCCTGCAACCGCTTTCTGATTTATGCGCTGTTTGAGCAATGCGATATTTCGATGCAGGTGGTGATCAGTGACGACCCTGCGATGATCGAATTCGGAGTCGGCAAATCCATTCTAGATCGCAGCTCCCCGATCGATATTGGTCAGCTCATGCTCGAATTCGGCGGCGGCGGACACCGCGCCGCCGGCACCTGCCGAGCGCCGCTCGATCAGGCCGACCGGGTCAAGGCGGAGCTGATCGATAGGATTACACAGCGCTAGGATAAGTCAGGGCAATCAGGGCAAGGCGCATTCGGAGGGCTCCGTGTCCGTCTCCAGAGCTTT
>CAIZEE010000505.1 GCA_903931835.1 uncultured Elstera sp. | reverse complement strand
GTCGCCGGCAGGTCGAGCGCCCTCGCCGCCTCGGTCAGATACGGCAGGGCGCGCGCAGCATTGGGTCCGTCAGCGGCTGGCGCAGCCGCCCGCGTCAGAACCAGATGAGTCCCGATCCCCTCGATCGTGAGGCCAATCGAACCGAATTTCCGCCCGAGATTACCGTTGAGATCGAGGAAGCCCAGATGCAGACGGGCCGGCGCAAAAACCTCGGTTCGTTCTGCGCGTAGAAGCGCCGTCATGCCGCATCCATCATGGTGATCGGTTCTTCTCTCGCGTCGAAGACATTGCGCTGGCACGGGTTTACGATAAAGTGACGCGGCAACGAAAGCAAAAAAGCGACCGGGATTGGGCGATGGCAGAAGCCGAAAAAGAGCGAACTTACACCCCGGACGAGACCGCTGAAATCCTCAAGCGAGACTTGCCGCACTGGTATTATGAGGATGGCTGGATCCGGCGCAAATACCGCACCAATAGCTGGAAGGGCACGCTGATGGTGATCAACACTGTCGGCCATCTGGCCGAGGCGGCGTGGCATCATCCAGACATCACGGCCTCCTATGCCTGGGTCGAGGTGCGCCTGCAAAATCATTCGGCCAAGGGCATTACCGATAAGGACTTCGAGTTGGCGCGCAAGATCGAGGAGGTGGTGCAATGGTGCCCCTCAGGCGGTGCGCTGGAGGGAACGCCCGGCGATGACGCGCGGTTTGCCTACGTAAAATATGATTGAGTGACATGACTGAAACCCCAAACGCCGCCGCTGAATCGGGCGCGGCGCATACTCTATTACTCACCTGTCCTTGCTGCGGCCTCGCCTGTGATGATCTGGCGGTAGGTGCGGGTGGCGCCGTCGACGGGAAGGGCTGCGCCATCGCGAAAGCCTATTTCGCGCGCGGCAAGACGGCATCGCTGCCGCATGCGATTGCCGGCGCACCCGCCAGTTATGAAGAGGCGATCGCCGCAGCAGCGGCCTTGCTGTCTAGCGCCCGTCATCCCTGGTTCGGCGGCCTCGGCGCCGATCTCAACGGCATTCGCGGTCTGCTAGCTCTGGCCGATCGGACTGGCGGCGTGGCTGAACATCACGCGAGTAAATTCCTGATGCGCAATTACGGCATTGTTCAGTCGGAAGGCTGGATGGTCAGCACGTTCAGCGAAATTGCCAATCGCGCCGACGTGATCGTCATTATCGGCGACGATCAGCGGAACGCCTTCCCGCGTTTTTACGAACGGCTGGTCAGCAACGCCAACGCCCTCTATCGCGATGCGCCGCCGGAGGTCGTCTTGTTGGCGCCCCCTGTCTCAACGCCGCTTGATCCGGCAGTTACGCGGCATATCGAGGTCGCTGAGACTGAGCTGCTGGGCCAGGTCGGCGCGCTACTGGCGCTGATCCATGGACGCGTTTGGCGTTCCAAGACCAAACCTGCGGATGGCTTGGCCGAGCTCGCGGCGAAATTGAAGGCGGCGAAATACGGCGTCGTGGCCTGGAGTGCGGGCGCTTTGCCGGGCGCGCAACCCGACCTGCTTGTGGAATTGATGGCTGAGATCGTGCGCACGCTGAACGTTACCACCCGTGCTGCTGGCTTGCCGCTGGGCGGCATCGACAACGCCATCGGGTCGGTACAGGTAGTCGCCTGGCAGACCGGGTTCCCGGCGCGGGTCGCCTATAAAACTTCCGGCCCCGACCATGACCCGCATCTATTTTCCGGCGAGCGTGCGGCTGCGTCGGGCGAGATCGATCTGCTTGTCTGGACGGCAGCGATCGGGCCGGTCCAGCCACCCGATTACGATTGTCCCGTGATCGCGATTGTGGCCGGCGATATGGAGCTGACGCACCCGACAGCGGTGACCATCCGTGTCGGCATGCCGGCAGTCGATCATGCGGGGAACGTCACCCGCTCCGACGGTGTCGTCGCCTTGCCGCTGGCAGCCCTCGACGCCAATACAAAATATCCGACCGTGGCGGAGGCAAGTGCCGCCATCCTGGCCGGACTGACAACAGGAGGCCGGTCATGATCCGGCTCAGCGGCGGTCGGCTGATCGATCCGGCGAACGGACCCGGCGAGCAGAAACGCGACATCTTCATGGAGGGCGGCAAGATCGTCGCCGCTCCCGCCGATGTATCCAAGGTCGAGCGTAACTACGATATCGCCGGCAAAATCGTCATGGCCGGAGCGATCGATCTGCACAGCCATCTGGCGGGTGGCAAGGTCAATCTCGCCCGCATGCTGATGACCAAGGACCATTTCGGTCATGCCCACGGCCACGGCGATACCGCGTTCGGGCGTTCGGGTGGCGGGCATTGCAGCCCGACCAGCTTCACGACCGGTTATCGTTATGCCGAGATGGGTTATTCTGCGGCGTTCGAGCCGGCGATGGTACCGGCCAATGCGCGCGCCAGCCATCTCGAGATGGCCGACATGCCGCTGATCGATCGCGGCGCCTATGTCATGCTCGGCAATGACGATCTGCTGCTGCGCATGATCGCGTCGGGCGGCGATCAGGAGAAGATCAACGATTATATCGCCTGGATGATCGGACGGACCCAGGCGATCGGCGTCAAGACGGTCAATCCGGGCGGCATCTCTGCCTTCAAGTTCAACGGCCGCCATCTTGGCATCGACGAGAAGGGACCGCATTTCGGCGTGACGCCACGTCGGATCGTCTATCATCTGGCGCGCGCGGTGAAGGAATTGGGGCTGACCTTCCCGCTGCATACCCACGCCAATAACCTTGGCGTACCGGGCAATGTCGAAACGACGCTGCAGACGGTTGCGGCGGCCGAAGGTTACCCGATCCATCTGACCCATGTGCAGTTTCACAGCTATGGCACGGAGGGCGACCGGCATTTCTCGTCGGCCGCAGCGCAGATCGCGCAAATGGTAAACACCACGCCCAATGTCACGGTCGATGTCGGCCAGATCATGTTTGGCCAGACCGTCACCGCATCCGGCGATACTATGTCGCAATATCGTCAGCACGCGTTCGGCGATCCGAAGAAATGGATCTGCATGGATATCGAATGCGATGGTGGCTGTGGCCTTGTCCCGTTCCGCTATCGCGATCAGAACTTCGTCAACGCGCTGCAATGGGCGATCGGGCTCGAACTGTTCCTGCTGATCGAGGATCCGTGGAAGGTGTTCCTGACCACCGATCATCCCAATGGCGCGCCGCTGACCTGCTATCCGATGCTGATCCGGTTGCTGATGGACCGGACTTTCCGCAACGACTGCCTTGCCCATATTCACAAAGGCGCACAGGAAGCGTCGATCCTGGGTTCGATCACGCGTGAATATACGCTGGAAGAAATTGCCATCCTGACGCGCGCCTCGCCGGCGAAGCTGCTGGGCATGGGCGGTCATGGGCATCTCGGTATCGGCGCCGCAGCCAATGTCACCGTCTATACTGAGCAGCCGAACAAGGAAGAGATGTTCATGAAGCCGGCCCACGTCTTCAAGAATGGCGTCGAGGTCGTGCGCGATCACGTCATCCTGTCGGCGCCGATTGGGGCGACGCATGTCGTCCGGCCGGTCTATGACACGACCATTGAGACGACGATCCGCCAGTTCTTCGACGATCACATGACCGTCGGCTATGACCATTTCGGCATCGCTAAGGCGGAGATCGAAGAGACGGGATCTCCCGTCATCGAGCACGCACTCAATCCGAGGGTCGTCTCGTGAAGCTGAACGGCGTCGCCATCGAGGATACCTTTGCCGAAGCCTTCGGGATGCGCGGTACCAGGCTGATCATTACGGCGGATACGGCGCATTGGGCACGTATCGCCGGACAGACCATGACAGGCTTCGCGAGCTCTGTGATCGGGGCGGGTATCGAGGCCGGTATCGAGGCCGAGTTGCCGCCGGAAGCGACGCCGGATAATCGTCCGGGCGTCTCGGTGCTGCTGTTCGGCTTCAATTACGATGCGCTGGTTGTGGCTGTGCGCAACCGCGTTGGCCAATGCGTTCTGACCTGTCCGGGCACGGCATGTTTTTCAGGCTTTGAAGGTGGCACGCCCGTGCCGCTCGGCCGCGCCCTGCGCTATTTCGGCGACGGGTTTCAGACGGCGAAGCGGATCGGCGGCCGGCGCTTCTGGCGCATTCCGGTGATGGATGGCGAGTTCCTGTGCGAAGACCGGGTGGGCGAGGGGGAGGCCATCGGCGGCGGCAATTTCCTGATTTTGGGCCGCACGCGTCTGGCCGCCCTGACTGCGGCAGAGCGCGCAATCGTCGCGATGAAGCAGCTGCCCGATGTGATCATGCCGTTCCCGGGCGGTATCGTGCGCTCCGGCTCCAAGGTGGGCTCGCGCTACAAGATACTGAGCGCGTCAACCAACGACGCCTATTGCCCGACGTTGAAGGGCGGTGTTGCCTCAGCACTGTCGCCGGACGTGGGGGCCGTCTACGAAATCGTGATCGACGGCTTCACCTTCGATGCGATTGCGGCGGCAACGGCGGTTGGCGTTCGTGCTGCCTGCGGTCTAGGGGAAGAGAAGGTGACCGATCACGGCATCCTCGGCATCACCTCTGGCAATTACGGCGGCAATCTCGGCCAGTTCCATTTTCATTTGCATAAGCTGCTCGCATGACCCGGCTCACCTTAAAATCTGCACCATCCGCCCGACTGTCACTTGATGGCATTACGCCCGACCGTCTGGCTGGCCTGAAAGAAGCCGAGATCGCCAAGCTTGAACTCCCGCTCGGCAACCAGACCGCACCTCTCGGCGATTGGTTTAGCGTTGCCGATGTAGGAACCGAGGGGCTGTTGCTCGACGCGGTCGGCAATCGGCTCGACCGGATCGGCGGCGGCATGAAATCGGGCACCATAGTGGTTGAAGGTAACGCCGGCGCCTATCTGGGCTGTCGCATGAGCGGTGGTTCGATCCATGTGGCAGGCTCCGCCGGCTATGGCGTTGCCTGCGCGATGTCCGGTGGGACGATCGAAATTTCCCGCGACGTTGGGGATTTCGCAGGTTCTGCCGAACCGGGCGAACGCTATGGCATGTCCGGCGGCACGCTGCTGATCGGCGGCGATGCCGGCGAGCGGCTGGGCGATCGCATGAAGGGCGGTCTGATCGTCGTCGAGGGGCAGGCCGGTGGCGGAGCAGCCGCCCGCATGGTAGCAGGCACGCTGATCATCGCGGGAAAGCTCGGCCGCGATTTCGGTGTCGCCATGCATCGGGGCAGTGTTGTGGCGCTGGGCGGTATTGCCGAGTTGCCGATTTGCTTTGGCGATAGCGGCCCGCAGGATCTGGTTGTATTCCGGCTATGGGCTGCGGAATTGCGCAGGCTCGGCATGGCCGAGATTGCCGACCGCCTGACAGCGCTTGATCGCTGGGTTGGCGATCAAGCGGTCAGTGGCAAGGGCGAGCTGCTACTGCCTAGCTGACGAAGCTAGATCGTAATGTTGAAAAGCAGCAACGCCCGTTTCAGAGTGTTGTAGACGCCCCAGGCGAGCGGAATTCCGACAATCAGCCAATAGATGATCAACGTGCCGGTTGCCTTATTCACGGTAACGTCAGCCATGCTGTCCTCCTAAGATGTCAGAGCGGATTTGGCTGCCGCGATCCGCTTTTCGGATACCGCAGTGACCATAAAATTGCTGATGAAGCCGATGGCAAGCAGTCCGCTCATCACGTACATGGTGAAACCATAGGCGTCAGCCTTAGGCACACCCTGGGCGATCTGATAGTCGCGCAGATAGTTGACCAGCAGCGGACCGATGACGCCTGCGGCCGCCCAGGCTGTCAGCAACCGTCCATGGATGGCGCCGACATGCATCGTCCCGAATAGATCCCTCAGATAAGCAGGAATCGTCGCAAACCCGCCGCCATACATGCTGATGGCGACCAGAGCGACCAAAACGAAGGGCATCGGGCTTTCCAGATGGCCGATCGTCGGGATCGACGCGTAAAGCAGAATACCGAGTGTGAAGAATACGATGTAGGTATTCCGCCGGCCAATATAGTCGGAGGTCGAGGACCAGAAGAACCGGCCACCCATGTTGAAAAGGCTCAACAGACCGACAAATCCGCCTGCCGCCGCAGCCTTTACCGAGCCCGGGAACATATCCTGGATCATCGGTGAGGCCGTCTCCAGAATGCCGATCCCCGCAGTCACGTTTAGGCACAACACCAGCCAAAGCATAAAGAATTGCGGCGTGCGGACGGCGTCGCTGACGTCCATGTTGTGCGTCGTGATCAGCTTCTGCGGCTTGTTCGCCGCAACGAACCCGGCGGGCTTCCAGCCCGGTGCTGGCAGACGAATGGCGAAGACGCCGAACATCATGAAGACGAGATAGATAATCCCCATGGTGACGAAGGTTTCCAGCACACCAACAGAAGTTGCGGTCTGGTAATAGCTCATCAACGTGGTCGAGAGCGGCGAGCCGATCATGGCCCCACCGCCAAACCCCATGATCGCGAGGCCGGTCGCCATGCCGGGGCGATCGGGAAACCATTTGATCAGGGTCGAGACCGGCGACACGTAGCCGATGCCAAGCCCGATGCCTCCCAGCACCCCATAGCCTAGATAAAGCAGGATGATCTGGTGCAGATAGACACCAACTGCGGAAACCAGGAACCCGCCGCCAAAGCAGCATGCCGAGGTGAACATCGCGCGGCGTGGGCCGACATCCTCCAGCCAGCGCCCCGCAAAGGCAGCCGATAGGCCCAGGAACACGATGGCGATGCTGAAGATATAGGCGAGGTCGGTTTGCGTCCAATCACTCGGCCCGGGTGCTGTGATGCCGATGACCTTGGTCAGTGGTATTTTAAAGACGCTGAACGCATAGGCTTGGCCGATTGCCAAATGAACGGCCAGTGCTGCCGGTGGAACCAGCCAGCGATTATAATCCATCGGTGCGATCGAATGAGATCGATCAAGGAATGACAACATGCTCGTTAACCTCTCCCCAAGGGTCGTTACCCGCCTGTTCGGCGATTTGCGCTTTTTTGGGCCGCTATGCGTTAATGCATACACCCGTAGTTTCTTGATCTAAACCATTGCGCATTAGCGGGAGTTAACTCAAGTCAGATCGTCGCATGTGATAAACATTGTGGCGTTACCCTTTTCTGCGAGCTAGATAACTCTTCAGAGTTCAGGGTTCAGGGTTCGTTAAGTGGGAGGAAGCAATGAAGCGGTTTGGTTTTATGGTGCTGTCTGCGGCGTTGGTTTTTGGTGCTGCGTCTGCGCGCGCGGACGGGGATGCCGAGGCAGGCAAGAAGACTTTTGCTAAATGCGGCATTTGCCATGCTGTCGAGGCTGGCAAGAACAAGATCGGGCCGAGCCTGTTCGGCGTTGTCGGCCGCAAATCGGCGAGCATTCCCGATTTCGCCTATTCCGATGCGATGAAGGCCGCCAACAAGACTTGGGACGCCGCCACGCTGAACGAATGGATTACCAATCCGAAGGCGCTGGTTCCGGGCACGAAGATGATTTTCGCCGGCCTGCCGAGCCAGACCGACCGTGACAACGTGATCGCGTATCTCAGCACGCTGAAATAGCCACGAGGGACGCTCCCGACGCTCGATAGCAGGCGTCAGGAGCGTCCCTTTTTCTCAGAAGTCCAGATCGGCGTAGTGCTTCGGCGGTGATGCGCCAGGAATATGATCGGTCAGCAATGGCCGGAAGCTCGGCCGGGATTTGACTCTGGCATACCATTGTTTGGCCGGCTCGTGCTTTTCCCAGGGCACATCGCCCAAATAATCCAGGCACGACAGATGCGATGCGGCCGCGATATCGGCCAGGCTGAAGCTATCGCTCGCCAGATAACCGCGCCGTTCGATCAGATAGCTGATGTAATCCAGATGATAATGGATGTTCTGATAGCCGGCGCGGATCGCGGCACTATTTGGCTCGCCGAAGCCTAGAAACCGTTTCATCATCTTTTCCTCGACCAGATTGGCCGTGACCTCACGGTTGAATTTCTGATCGAACCAGGCGATCAGCCGCCTGGTTTCGGCGCGTTCGATGGGTGTCGTGCCCATCAGCGCCCGTTCTGGATACACCTCCTCCAGATACTCGGCGATGACATTGCCATCAGCGATGATCGTGCCGTCTTCCTCAACCAGTACCGGTACTTCGCAGGCTGGATTAAGCGCCAGGAATTCCGGGCGCCGTTCCCACACTTTCTCGATCTTCATCTCGAAATCGAGGGATTTTTCCTTGAGAATCAGGCGAACTTTGCGCGACAGCGGCGATAGCCAGAGGTGATGTAAGATACGCATGCTGTAAAAAGATAGCCGAACTATCGATCGCTCGCCAGAAGAGATGAGCCGTCACAGGCCGATCAGTGGACGGGCAAATTCGGGCAGATTGCGATAGGCCATATGGATGTTTTTATCGACCGACGAGCCTAACTGAAAGCCATGGCGTTGCCAGACCAGATAGAGTGACTTTTCACTATGAACGCCGATATGACCATTGCGCGGCGCGAGATACCACCAGTTCATACGTTCGCGCACGAATTCCGGCGGTTGAATACAGGTCGACATGACCACGACCCCGTCAGGCTTCAGCAGCGTCAGCGCCGCCTGTGGCAGGACCAACGGGTCGACCAGATGCTCAATGACCTCGATCGCCATGATCAGATCGAATTGCCGCTTGGGCAGCTCGGATGTCTCGTTGAAAAACGGATCGTAGCAAGTCGCGTCAAAGCCTTGTTCGGTCAGCTTGGCTGCGGCTTTGCCGTCCCCGCCGCCCCAATCCAGGATGGAAATCTGCTCGCGATAAGCGCCGAACAACTGAGTGACGTCATTGACCAGACGCATCGGCCTGACTTCGGCGAATTCGGGATCCACAACCGCGTAATCTTGATTGTAGATATGCTGGGCGAAGGCCGCCTTGTTCCAGTGGTCGAAGGCGCGGCTGAAGACGTAGTCGCAGGCCTCGCATCGGTTGTAATAAACCGGCGTCCCGGACAGCGCCAGGATGGGGACCGGTCGATCCTCGCAGCTTTTGTTGAAATCCACGACGCCGAATAGCGGCGCGCGTCCGCCGCAGCACGGGCAGGGTTCGATATCGTTGGCGGCTCGTACCGGTACGCTCAGCATCGCACCTCCCCTCCGCTTTCGTTAACCCAAGCTGCGGCGGATCGATTCTGTGGCTGCTATTTGCCTTCGGTATAGGGGTCAGAGGTCAGGATGAAGCTGAACTGCCCGCGATGCTCGTCCAACTGACCACCATCCAGCGTATTGACGGCGAGAAACCCGGTGGTGCCGGCCTTTGGCTGGTAGACCATGTAGAAAATCCGATGCTGGTGCAGCCCGCCCTCATCCGACGCATTGTCGTCGTGGACATGGAATTTGATGCCGTCGCTCTTGGCCTTGGCCTCCAGGAACGCCGACATCGCCTTGACGAGTTCTGCAGTCTCGGCCTTCGGAACTTCGACCGAGCAGATATTGTTCGGCGTGAATTGTAGTTTCAGTAACGTCTTGTGCGTGGCGCGGACGTACCAGGCAGCCCCTCCCGGCGCACCGAGATCAGCCTCAACCTGTTTTGGCGGGATAACTTTGCCGTTCACCCCGTCATCGGGGGCGGTATTCATCGCAACGGTTCGGTCAGCGCTCGGCGTGAAGCAATATTTATCGAATACCTCAATGACATCGCTTGCCGTTTCGTTCGCTTGCCCGCGCGCGGAAGAAGAGCAGATCGCCATCAGGCTGAGGGCAATCGCGCCGATTTTTAGTCCGTTCATCCCTTGATACTCCCGGGCATTTTCTGCCCTTGTCACTCAGCTGCGGCCAGCTTCACGGTTGGCTGGGCCAGGCGGCCCATCATTTCTCTCGGCACCACTTGCCAGAACTTCGGCAATTCACGGCTCCAGTCAGACAGAAGCTGTTCGGCGAAGCGTGATTGCGCCTCGACGATATGCTCTGCGACCAGCCGCTTCAACTGCCCTTCCCAGTATTCGGTTTCGACCCGCTGATGGATCACACTGTCGGTATTCACCTTAGGTGCGAACACATCGTCCGGGTCGTAGACGAAGGCCATGCCGCCGGTCATGCCAGCGCCGAAATTATCGCCGACGGACCCCAGGATAACGGCAATGCCGCCCGTCATGTATTCGCAACCGTTTGAACCGCAGCCTTCGACCACGACCTCCGCCCCCGAATTACGGACCGCGAAGCGTTCGCCCGCCTGGCCGGCGGCAAACAGTTTACCGGCGATGGCGCCATACAGCACTGTGTTGCCGATGATCGTATTGTGGTTGGTGACGAGCGGGCTCGAGGTCAGCGGGCGGACCACGATAGTCCCGCCGCTCAACCCCTTGCCGACATAGTCATTGGCGTCGCCGAGCACTTCAAGCTTGATGCCCTGGACCGCGAAGGCGCCAAGCGATTGCCCGGCCGATCCGCGCAGCCGCACGGTGATGTGGTTCGGCGCCAGGCCGTTCATGCCGAATTTCTTCGTGATGGTCGACGACATGCGCGTGCCGATCGCCCGATGCGTGTTGCGGATGTTGTAGGCGAGCTGCATTTTCTCGCCACCGGAGAAGACGCGCCCGGCATCCTTGATCATCTGCGCGTCGAGTGTGTCCGGCACCTCGTTGCGGCCGATGCGGGAGCCATGACGCGGGTGTCCGCCAGAATCGGCCTGGGCCAGCAGCGGGTTCAAGTCGAGGTCGTCAAGATCTCCGCCACCGCGCGAGACCTGGGTCAGCAAATCGGTCCGACCGATGATCTCGTCGATCGAGCGGGCGCCGAGCGAGGCCAAAATCTCGCGAACCTCTTCGGCGATGAAGCTGAACAGATTAACGACCTTCTCAGGCGTGCCTTCGAATTTTTGGCGCAGCGCCGAATCCTGGGTGCAGACGCCGACGGGGCAGGTATTGGAGTGGCATTGGCGGACCATGATGCAGCCCATCGCGACCAGGCTGGCCGTGCCGATGCCGAATTCCTCCGCCCCCAGTAAGGCCGCGATCACGACGTCGCGACCGGTCTTGATACCGCCATCGGCACGCAAGCGCACGCGGTGGCGCAGGCGGTTAAGCGTCAGCACCTGATTGACCTCCGACAGCCCCATCTCCCACGGCACGCCGGCATATTTGACGGAAGTTTGGGGCGCCGCACCGGTGCCGCCGACATGGCCCGAAATCAGAATGACATCCGCCTTCGCCTTGGCGACGCCGGCCGCGATCGTGCCGATGCCGGAACGGGCAACCAGCTTTACGCAGACGCAGGCCTCCGGATTGATCTGCTTCAGATCGTAGATGAGCTGCGCCAGATCCTCGATCGAGTAGATGTCGTGATGCGGCGGCGGTGAGATCAGGCTGACGCCCGGCGTTGCGTGACGCAGCCGCGCGATCATGCTGGTGACCTTAAAACCGGGCAATTGTCCGCCTTCGCCGGGTTTGGCACCCTGCGCCACCTTGATCTCGATCTCGCTGCAATTCACCAGATAATCGGCGGTGACGCCAAAGCGGCCCGAGGCAATCTGCTTGATCGCCGAATTGGCATTGTCGCCGGTCGAGAGCGGCTTGAAATAGGCCGCGTCTTCGCCGCCTTCGCCGCTATCGGAACGCGCGCCTATGCGGTTCATGGCGATGCCAAGCGTGCGGTGCGCCTCTGGCGACAAGGCGCCCAGCGACATGGCCGGCGTGTTGAAACGCTGGCGGATTTCGGTGATCGACTCGACCTCCTCCAGCGGCACCTTGGCGCGACCGGGGGCAAAATCGAACAGATCGCGCAGGGCTACGGGCGGCAAATGCCGGATCGCTTCGGAGTATTTGCGATACTTCGAATAGCTGTCCGAGCTGACCGCCGATTGCAGCATATGGATCAGCGTCGCTTCCCAGGCATGGGTCTCCGACCCCTGTCGGTAGCGATAGAACCCGCCCACGGGCAAGGTCGCAAAATCCTCAGCAAAGGCACGCTTGTGCAAAGCCGCGACCTTGTGCTGCAGCCCCGAGAGGCCAATGCCGGAGATCCGGCTGGTCATGCCGGGGAAGAAATCGGCGACCAGCGTGCGGCTCAACCCGATCGCCTCGAAATTATAGCCGCCGCGATAGGAGCTTAAGACCGCGATGCCCATCTTCGACATGATCTTGAGCAGGCCTTCATCCAGCGCCTTGCGATAATGCTTGATGCTCTCCTCAAGCGACAAATCGCCCAGCAGGCCGCGCCGATGGCGATCGGCGATGGCTTCCTCTGCCAGATACGGATTGACGGTCGTAGCACCCACGCCGATCAGAACCGCCACGTAATGCACATCCAGGCATTCGGCCGAGCGGACATTGAGCGAGGTAAAGGTCCGCAGCTTCTGGCGCACCAGGTGACTATGCACGCCACCGGCCGCCAGGATCATCGGCAAGGGTGCGTGTTCAGGATCGGTCGCAGCATCGGTGAGCACCAGATGGGTGCGTCCGGCGCGAACCGCGTCTTCCGCCTCGCGCTGGACCCGGCGCAGCGCATCGCGCATGGCCCCTTCGCCAGCGGCAATGTCGAAGGTGCAATCGATCTCGGCGGAGGTTTCGCCCATGACGTGGAGCATCGCCTCGAACTGGCTGCTCGACAGGATCGGCGATTCAAGCTGCAGCAGCCGGCACTGGCTTTCATCCTCTTCCAGGATGTTGCCGAGATTGCCAAGGCGCGTGCGGATCGACATGACGCGGCGTTCGCGCAGGCTGTCGATCGGCGGATTGGTGACCTGGCTGAAATTCTGCCGGAAGAAATGATGCAGGCCGCGATACTGGCCGGACAGCACCGCAAGCGGCGTGTCGTCGCCCATCGAGCCGACCGCCTCCTTGCCGTCCTCCGCCATCGGCTGGAGCAGCAACTCCAGATCTTCCATGGTCCAGCCGACCGCAAGCTCAAGCCGGCGCAGCCGTTCCTTATCGAGGCGCTGGATGGCGGGCTGGTTGCGCTGAGGCTTGCCGTCCAAATGGGTGATCTGCTTGACCCACTTGCCGAAGCTCTGATGCTTGGCCAGCATATCCTTGATCTCGCGATCACGATAGATCTGCCCCTCCGGCAGATAGACGCCGACCATCTGTCCCGGTCCAAGCCGGCCCTTCTGTTCGATTTTGCTTTCGTCGACCTTGACCATGCCGGCTTCCGAGCCCGCGATGAACAGGCCGTCGCCGGTCACGACATAGCGCAGCGGGCGCAGACCGTTGCGATCCATACCGGCAATCACCCATTTGCCGTCGGTCGCGCAGATCGCGGCCGGACCGTCCCATGGCTCCATCACGCTGTTGCAATAGGAATAGAGGTCGCGATGCGCCTGCGGCATGCCGTCCGTCAGCGCCTCGGGAATGCACATCGTCTTGACCATGGGCAGCGGCCGTCCGGCGCGGATCAAGACTTCGAACACATTGTCCAGGGCTGCCGAATCGGAACCGCCCGGCTGGATCACCGGCTTCACATCCTCGATGGCTTCGCCGAAAGCAGGGGCCGCCATGCGCGGCTCGTGGCAGGTCATCCAGTTGACGTTGCCTTTCAGCGTATTGATCTCGCCGTTATGGGCAAGGATGCGAAAGGGCTGCGCCAGACGCCAGGTCGGGAACGTGTTGGTCGAATAGCGCTGATGATAGATCGCGAAATTCGAGATGAAGCGCGGGTCAAGCAGATCGGGATAGAAGGTCGTGCATTGCTCGGCCAGGAACATGCCCTTGTAGATGATCGACCGGCAGGACAGCGAGCAGATGTAGAAGTCGCTGATGCGCGCCTCGCTGACGCGCCGCTCGATACGGCGGCGGATCAGATAGAGGTCGTCCTCGAACTTGTCGTCGGAGACGAGGTTCGGGTTGTCGATCATGATCTGCTCGATTTCGGGCCGCGTCTGGTTGGCCTTCTCGCCGCATACCTCGACATTCACCGGCACTTGGCGCCAGCCATAGATGCGATAGCCGAAATTCAGAATCTCCGCCTCGACGATGCAGCGGCAGCGCTCCTGCGCCTCCAGATCGGTGCGCGGCAGAAACACCATGCCGACCGCGATCTTGCCGCGGCCAAGCTGGTGCCCAGCGCGGAGAGCGTGCGCCGCAAAAAAATCCTGCGGAATCTGAATATGGATGCCGGCGCCATCACCGGTCTTGCCGTCGGCATCCACGGCGCCGCGATGCCATAGCGAGGAGAGTGCAGCGAGTGCCGCCTCGACGACCTGGCGGCGCGGCACACCATCGATAGCGGCGACAAAGCCCACGCCGCAGGCATCATGCTCGTCGGCCGGATCATACATGCCGTGTTCGGTCAGATGCGCTGCGTTGGCCAAGTAAGCGGCGGCGAAATCTTCGGTCATTGCGGTCAAGCCTCCAGCATCTTTACATGATCGGGCTGTGCCGCCACGCGGTCGAGCCAGGTCCTGATCGCGGGGTAACGCTTCATGTCAAAGCCACCCTCATCCGCCACATGGGTGTAGGCATAGAGGGCTAGGTCGGCGATCGTGTAGCTGTCGCCGGTCAGAAACGGATAAAGGCCAAGCCGAAGTTCCAGCCGATCGAGCGCCTCGACACCGCGCTTATGGCAGATCGCCAGCCGCGCCTGATGTTCTGGCCCGCCGCCCGCCATTTTCAGGATGAAACGCGCGCCGGCGACCCAGGGCTCGTGGCTGTTCTGTTCCCAGAAAAGCCATTGCAGAACCCGCGCGCGGGGCAGTTTCTCGCTTGGGAATAGGTGCGTCCCGTCGGCCAGATAGCACAAGCCGGCATTGGATTCCGGCAGATAGGTCTCGGCGTCGATCCCCAGAACCGGCACCTGGCCGTTTGGGTTCATGATCAGGAATTCAGGCGTGTGGGTGGCGCCCGCCAGAATATCGAGCTCGACCCAGCGAAACGGCAGGCGAAGCTGGCTCAAGCAGAGCTTCAGCTTGTAGCAATTGCCGGAAATCGCCTGTCCGTAGACCGTGTACATGACAGCTACTCCGCTGCCTGGGCTGCGGCCTGGCCGCCGGCGTTCAGATATTGCTCAATCCCCGCGGCGGCATCGCGGCCGTCGCGGACGGCCCAAACGACCAGTGACGCGCCACGCACGATATCACCGGCGGCAAAGACGCCGTCCAGGCCGGTCATCATGGTCTTGTGATCGACGCGTACCGTGCCCCAGCGCGTGACCGGCAAGGCAGGTTCGCCGAACAGACCGGGCAGATCCTCGGGATCGAAGCCGAGCGCCTTGATCACCAGATCGGCCTCGATCTCGAAGCTGGAGCCGTCGATCAGCGTGGGCGATTGCCGTCCGCTCGAATCAGCGATGCCAAGATGAATGCGGTTGGCGGTGACTATATCGACTTTGCCGGAGCCCGCGAAGGTTTCGGGCGCGGCCAGCCAGACGAACTCGACACCTTCCTCTTCGGCATTGGCAACTTCGCGCTGCGAGCCCGGCATGTTGGCGCGGTTGCGGCGATAAAGGCATTTGACCGATTGCGCACCCTGGCGAACGGCTGTGCGGACGCAATCCATCGCGGTGTCGCCGCCGCCGATCACGACGACATTCTTACCCTCGGCATTCAGCGTTCCGCTGTCGAACTCGGCGACATCGTCCCCCAGATTCCGCCGGTTACTGGCGATCAGATAGTCGAGTGCGGGAACCACGCCGCCAAGTTCAGTGCCCGGCACCTCGATCTCGCGCGCCTTATAGACGCCGGTTGCGATCAGCACGGCGTCATGGCGCTGGCGCAGGTCGGCCAGGGTCGCGTTGCGGCCAATCTCGAAATTCAGATGGAAGCGCACGCCGCTATCCGCCAGCCACTGCGTGCGGCGCTCGACCACTTCCTTGTCGAGTTTGAAATTCGGGATGCCGTAAATCAGCAATCCGCCGGCCCGATCGGCGCGTTCATACAGATCAACCTGATAGCCCTTGCGGCGCAACTCGGCCGCTGCCGCCAGCCCGCCGGGGCCGCTGCCGATAATGCCGATCGACGCGGTCAATTCATGGCGCGGTTTGATCGGCTTTACCCAGCCTTGTTCCCACGCGCTGTCGGTAATGTATTTCTCGACACTGCCGATCGAGACAGACTCAAATCCCTTCTCGATCACGCAATTGCCTTCACACAGACGGTCCTGCGGGCAGATGCGGCCACAAATTTCAGGGAAATTATTGGTCGCCTGACTAACCTCATAGGCTTCCTCAAGTCGGCCTTCTGCTGTCAGCATCAGCCAGTCCGGGATGTTGTTATGCAGCGGGCAGTGCACCTGGCAGAACGGCA
This sequence comes from uncultured Elstera sp., assembly GCA_903931835.1. GTDB lineage: Bacteria > Pseudomonadota > Alphaproteobacteria > Elsterales > Elsteraceae > CAIZEE01. Next base: position 3,787 of record CAIZEE010000505.1, on the reverse strand, counting down.
CGCCGCATTGCGAACAACGGCTGGCCTGCTGCGTCGCGCCGGCCACGTCGAATTCGCCATAGATCTCATCGAAATCGTGTGACCGCTCAGGAGCCGAGCGCTTGTCCGGCATATCCTTGGGCACGGCGACAAAACGCTGCATGATCTGACGAGCCGCCCGCTTCACCGTCTCCGGTGCCGTGGAGGCGTCGGCAGTCTTATCGGCAGGCGACTTGGCCATAAGCAGGCACTCCGGCGGTGAGGGGAATTGGCATATACGACCTAGAACGCAGTGCCGCCAGAAAAAAATGACTTATAGGTCCGACTCGGTCTTATTAAATTGCAATTTCTACAGAATGCAAAGGTAGTTGAGCGGCTCGGTTCGATAGCCGCAGCGATATAGTACAATATCGGACCTATATGGATGATTCGAGACGCCGAAAGGTTGGTCTGGTTAATGACGCGGTACTTGGATTTGGTCCCAGAACTGTGTCTAGTGGGGGAAATCAACCGTCGTTGGATTTCCTCCATGCATTTTTTACGCATCGCGTTTGCCGCTCTGCTGCTGATCGCCCCTCTGTCTCAATCCTTCGCTGACGAGCCTGCCAAAGAGCCTGCGAAGGATGCAGCGAAAGACACAACCAAAGACACCAAGCCGCCGCCGCCTGAATATAAGGAGACCACCGGCTCGGTCACCGTGGGCGGGCGTGCGATCGACTACCAGGCCGTCGCCGGCACGCTGACGGTGCATGCCAAGGGTTGGGATGACGCCGTTGCGGCGAAGGCCGACAAGGACGCCACGCCGAACCCGACGGCGGAGGCGGAGATGTTCTACGTCTATTACGCCAAGCGCGGAGTGAAGCCGTCGGAACGGCCAGTGACGTTCCTGTTCAACGGCGGCCCAGGTTCATCGACCGTATGGCTGCATATGGGCGCCTTTGGGCCCAAGCGCGTCTTGACGCCGGATGACAAGCACCCGGCCGCCGCCCCCTATCCCTTTGTCAGCAATATCTACTCTCTGCTCGACATCTCCGATCTCGTCTTCATCGATGCGCCAGGAACAGGGTTCAGCCGCATCACCGGCAAGGATAAGGAGAAGGAATTCTTCGGCATTGATCCCGATGCCCGGGCCTTTGCCGAATTCATCACGCTGTTCATGTCAAAGCATGGCCGCTGGAATTCGCCCAAATATCTGTTCGGCGAAAGCTACGGCACAACGCGCTCAGCAGCGCTCATCAATATTCTGGAAAATGAGCGCGGCGTCGATTTCAATGGCGTGATCCTGCTGTCGCAAATCCTGAATTTCGACAACAGCGCCGATGCGCCGCAGCTCAATCCTGGCATCGATCTGCCGTATCAGCTGGTCCTGCCAACCTTCGCTGCGACCGCCTGGTATCACCATAAATTGGGCGATGGTAAAAAGGAGCTGAAGCCGCTGTTGGAAGAAGTTGAGGCCTTTGCCATGACAGATTACGCGGCCGCACTGAACGAGGGCGGCCTGCTGGCCGGCGACAAGCGCAAGGCCGTGATCGACAAGCTCCACGACTACACCGGCCTATCGCGCGACTACATCGCGAAGTCCAATCTGCGCATCAATGTCGGCCAGTTCATGAAGACGCTGCGCAACGAGTCTGACGTCACCGTCGGCCGCCTCGACACGCGCTTTGCCGGCCCGACGATCGACCCGATGAGCCGCGAGGCCGATTACGACCCGCAATCCTCGGCCATCTCGTCGAGCTATATCAGCAACTTCAACAATTACGTCCGGACCGAGCTGAAATATGGGGCGGGCAAGACCTATCGTCCGGAAACCGACGTGTCGCCTTGGGATATGCGCCATCAGCCGCCGGGCACGACCGATGCCTGGGCTAAGACCGGCAATGTGATGCCCGATCTCGCCAACGCGATGAAGACCAATCCCAATTTGAAAGTGCTGCTGAACGCCGGCTATTACGACCTGGCGACGCCGTTCTTCGAGGGGATTTTCGAGATGCGGCATCTGCCGATTCCCGAAGGACTGCGTAGCAACATCCAGTTCCATTTCTACGAATCGGGCCACATGGTCTATGCCCATGAACCGTCGCTGAAGGAACTGCACGACACCGTCGCCGATTTCATCCGCAAGACGGATAATCTTCCGGCGCAGTGAAGCCCGCCATCGCATCTCCTCTCCTCCCCGATGGGGAAGAGAGGGGAAGGGGCAAGAGTTAACTCGCCCGGCGGATCGCGGAGAAGCGGCCGCCGACGCGGAAGCGGTCGAGATAGGTCGGCAGGATGACCTCGGCCGCCGTCGCGGCAATGCCGAGATCACCCAGCGTCAGCGCGCCAGTATGGACGACATTATCGGTCCGCAGCAGCGTCACCTGATCGCGGGTCAACGGCGCGCCTGGCAGCAATTCCAGCATGGCTGCCTGCAGCGAGGCGAGGCTCCACGGCAGGCTCACCAATTTCCGGTCGCGTCCGATCATGTCGAGCGTCAGCGCCATCAACTGGCGGAAGCTATAGACATGCGGGCCGCCAAGCTCGAACACCTTGCCCTCGGCATCGTGGCGGCGCAGTGCTGCCATGATCGCGTCCGCGACATCGCCGACATAGACCGGCTGAAACTTGGTGGTGCCGCCACCGATCAGCGGCAGGAAGGGCGAGAATTGCGCCATCGCGGCGAAGCGGTTGAAGAACTGATCCTCCGGCCCGAAGACGATGCTGGGCCGCAGAATGACCGCCTTGGGAAAGGCGGCCAGCACGGCGGCCTCGCCCTCCGCCTTGGTCTGCGCATAGCGGGATTTTGACGCCGCATCGGCGCCGATCGCGGAAATTTGGACAAAATGTTTGACGCCGGCGGCGGTCGACTTGGCGGCAATCCGCCCCGGTGCCTTGCCCTGGACGGTGTCGAAACGCTGCTTGCCGGATTGCGCCAGAATGCCGATCAGATTGACGACCGCATCGGCACCGGCGACAGCTTCCGCCACTTGCCGATCATCGAAGATATCGACCGCCATGGGCACGACCTGTCCGACATCGCCCATCGGGCGCAGGAATTTCGCACCCTGGGGCCGGCGCGTGGCGATGCGCACGGTTGCCCCGGTCGCTGCGATACGACGGACGAAGTGCCGGCCGATGAATCCTGAGCCGCCGAATACCGTGACGAGCTTGAACGACATGACGCAATCTTCCTTTTCGCGAAATCTGTCCGCTGAAACGTGCCGATTATAAACGCGTGCGGTGCGGTAGAGATAGCGCTGTTAAGTCTGGATTGGCAGTTTCCAACTGATGCGCCAAACCGAGCAGAGACGCCTCATCGCCAAACCGTGTCGCCAGCTGGATGCCGATCGGCAGACCGGATGCCGAAAGCCCGGCGGGCAGAGATAAGGCCGGCTGGCCGGTGAGGTTGAATATCTCCGTGAACGGACAGTAGTCGTAGCCCGCATCGAGCCAGGCATTGTGATCGTAATGTCCGTCGATTTCCTGCCCATGCGGCCCTGGATACTGCCCGATCAGCGGCGGCAGCGTTGCTGTGGTCGGCAGCAGCAGCGCGTCCATCTCGGTGAATTTCGCCGCCATCGCCCGGGAGATTCGGTTCTGCGAGTTGCGCGCCCGCATATAGTCGAGCGCCGTCAATGACCGCGCCCGGCGCAGCGCAAACCAGCTGACCGGCTCCAGTTCATCCGGCTCCGGATCACGGCCGATGATCTGTTTGCGCGCCTCAATCATCCAGGCAAGTTCGAGATGCCAGAACATGCCGGCAGCCTCATCCGCACCGTCCAGATTGGGCCATTCGAAGGAAACTATGGTGTGGCCGAGACCGGCC